>CBDUHU010000050.1:0-11995 GCA_965366725.1 uncultured Kangiellaceae bacterium | reverse complement strand
AAGGAGAGCAGTCCCAAAGTTCTTCAGAGTAACATATATTTGATATAGTAAATAAATGGACTTCCTCATTGAGTTTTACCCTTATCACTGCGCGTGCACTCTGATGCACTATCAGTGATAAGGTAATACTACAAATAAAGAGAAGACCTAAACTTAATAGTTTATACCTTGGATTTTGAGTTCTCGTGGAGCAACTCAAATATAGATGCGAACTTATATCTGAGTGCCAAGTTTGTAACGACTCAATGATTGTCATAAGTTAACCATGAAACGCTATTTTATCTACATTTATCCCCAAAAATCACATATTTATGCGAATTTATATCCTTTAAATTCAGTATGTTACGAGTATTTATACCGATTTATTCGACTTTGCCTATCTCAATTCGTTATTGTCGATACCGTACTCAGTTCAACACCTGAAAAGCGAGTTTCCAAGAAATCAGGAAACATCAAGTGACAAACTGAATTACGAAAATTTAAACGAATGGAGAGTTAAGTGAGAGTTGTTGCTACCAACAAAATTAGAGAAGCTCAGATTAGATACCCGGCGGCTAATGACAGCCTTTGCGGTTGGTATCAAATTGTCAGCCAGAGTGACTTCTTCTCAGAGAGTGACCTACGGGCAACTTTTGGTGATATGCGAGGGTTTCGCTATCAGTACAAGTTTCCAGTACCGGAAACAACTTTACTCGTCCACACACTCGTCAACTTTGAATCGCAAGTGGCTTTTATCGAAGCGGTAAAGCCCGGCAACCAATAGAGGAATATGACAATGCACAATACGTTGGAAAGAGCAGTACAGCACTGGAACATGGTTGCTCCGGTAGTTGATACACCTAAAACTCCCGATGATTACGAAGCACTTCTCAGTAATCTAAAAGAAACTATTAAGTTGGTCGCAAATCGTCCAAATAGCCCTTTAGCTGGTTTGATCAAAGCGATGTCGCGCGCAGCGCAAGAATATGAAGGAACTTTTTTAAGTGAACAGCAAGGCGGAGCCTTACTTTCTTTAAGATACTTGATTAAATTACATCGAGTTAAACAATCTGAGTTGACCGAAATTGGCAGCCAGGGTGTTGTATCAGAAGTGCTAAATGGTAAGCGTTCTCTAACATTGCGACATGTTCGTGAGTTAGCCAAAAAGTTTAACGTGTCACCCAACACCTTTATTGATGCTTAATTTTCGAACCAACTCTGGAAACGATACTCTACTCCAGAGTTGGTCAAAATTCTGCTGCTGAGAAATCATACAGAAAATTCAATCGAGGAAGTCTTTTTGCTATTCCTTTGGAAATAAGGTCATATCTGAATGAGACTGCGTTTTTTAAATGTAACCAAGGTGTTCATTAAGTTCTTCGCTAAGGGCGAAATAATGTAGCACTACTCCTTGGACAGTCGTAATGACTAACTTACCAGGGGCAAACTCCTTAGGTTGGGTTAATAATAGCAGGCTCTATCGATACGCAATTGAGGATCTTCATTCCAGCAATAATCTTAATCGCTACAGTTAATTAACCAGGTTGATACCTTCCATTTTATTTGAGTCATCAGGTGTAATCAGGTTGATCGATATCGCATCTGTCTCAATGTTATAAACAAGCTCCGATAAAGGATAACGGACTGGTTCAATACTTTGATCCGGGTGATAAATAGCTCCACCGCCAGTATTGATGCCAATTGCTTTATAAATACCCTGAGTTTCGGTTATTTGATGTTGAAGACTGTGCCACTCTGTACCTTCTTCGTGTGCACCAATAATATGTGGAACAATTTGCAAAGTCGAAAAGGTTTCAGTTCCAATCGAAGTGTTTTGGCTATCTGTTGATTCGGTTATTGCAGATAAACCCAGTTGAACTGCACCGGCAGAAACGCCAATAAGTAACGCACCTTCGTTATAACGTGCATGGATCGCTTTATCTATCCCCACTGCACAAAATGTTTTCCAGCCCAAAGCAACATCGCCACCAGCAAGTAATATAATATCAGCGTGCTTCAAAAAGGCTTTATCGTCTTCTTCGAAAAATGCACTGATCATTTTGCAGTCAGTTATTCCAATATTTTCCATTGCTCCGACAAAAATCTCGTAATACTCTTGGGCATCTCCATTAGAGGCACCAATATATGCTGCGCTTAGCGGTTTCTCAAATAGATCCGCCGTTAGTTTTTTAAGTAGAGATTCGCCGTTGTTTTGCCAAAACAAAAGTTGACTATCGGCAAAAAGGTATACAGGTTTTTTATCCATAATGTTCCGGTGATATAAAGGTTATGCTATCAAAATATGCCGCCGGTAAGCGGGCTTTCTTTTAGCCCGCTATATTAACGCTATTTTACTAATCGGTCAGTAGATTTAATCAATTGAGCACAATTCAACCAGGTTGTTTAGCTTAGTGCGAGCCTTAAGGACAGAAAGATTAAGAATATACCGGCTAGTTTATTGATTTGGTTGGCCAGTCGAATATTACTCTTCAATTTAGCGGCCATTTTTCCACCAGCAAAAGATACGATGAGATCGGAAGGTAATGCTGTTAAGGGGACTAATAAGCCGAGGAACAATAATTGGCCAGACGAATAGCTTTCAGTTGAAGAGAGTATCGAAGGGATAAAGGCAAGAAAAAATAAAATAGTCTTAGGGTTTGATATTTCTACAATGACTCCCTGAACAAATATCTTTCGATAATTCATCTGGCCGACGGTAGTTATTTCTATTTCATCGGATTCAATTTTCTCGTTCATCATAGTGATACCCAGATAGGCTAGATACAGCGAACCGAATAACTGAATTGCAATAAATAAGTCAGGATTGAGTGCGATAATCGATGACAACCCAAGAGATGCCGCAAAGGCATGAAGCATGCCTCCAAAAGCAAGTCCAGCTGACGACACCAGTCCTGCATTGCAACTTTGTCCCATGCTTCGGGAAAGTACATATAACATTGAAGGGCCGGGTATTGCTGCAAGCATTAGTCCCGAAATTAAGACTAGCAGTATCGATTCAAAAGGAGGAAACATTATTGGCCTCCCGATTTAAGGGTGACTGTTTTCTCATAGGGGTTCTCTTCAAAAGAGACAGTTCCCAGAAACGGGTTGCTTTTGCTGCTAATCTGTTGTCTTAAATAACTAAAGTCCTGACTAACCTGTGTTAGTAAGTGTTCTCCTGCAGTTACACTTTGATAGTAATTATCCGATTGACCAGTGCTAGAGGTTAGCCAGGGAGAAACTTTTGCGTTGTAGTTGAGAGATGCAAAGAAGGGGAAAGAGTAGCGCTCTTTACCATTGCAGTTTACCCGGTGCAAATTTGATTTGAACTTGCCGTTACTCCATACTTCAAGCATATCACCAATGTTAATGATTAAGGTATCATCTACCACTGGTACATTAACCCATTCTCCGCAAGTGTTCTGGGTTTGCAAACCTTCTTCTGTCGAGTATAAGATGGTAAAAAGCTCATAGTCAGTATGCGCACCCATATCATTATTCAGAGCATCCAAAGTTTGCTTATTTTCTACATAATGAATTAATCTTAGTTGGCTGGTCGGTTTGTTCATTTTATCCAGAATATAACCTTCCGGCATCGCCAGAATTTTTTCGAATGCTTTGACCAGTAAATGACTGAGTGATTGAACTTGCAAATAATATTGATTAACTGCTTTTTTAAAATGGTTAACTTCAGGCCACTGATTTGGTCCGTAAAAAATATTTCCTGTCAGGTGATCGGGATCGTTAACAGGAAGATCCTGCGATAAATCGAATGCCTCGTAAGATCTTTGTGCAGTCTCATCTTTATATAAACCTTTTTCGGTAAATGGTACATAGCCGGAGTGATTGCCATTTTTTCCAATTTTGTATTGCTTTTTAAAAGTATCAGTCCGCGAGAAAAAATTTCGAGCTGCCTGCTGAAGATAGTAGCGTGTTTCTTTGCTAATATAGTGATTTTTGATCTTGAAAAAGCCGGTTTCAATACAAGCTTTTTCTATTTCTCTAATACATTTTTCGCTTGGGAAAGGTGTATCAGTTAACGATTGAATATCAATAACAGGAATTGATTGTTTAATTTTTTCGGTTAATTTTGGATTAATTTTCAGTTTATTTTTTTGAATTTCTTGTTCGAAAATATTCAATTGTAACTTTCCTGAAAGCTAGTTTTGTATGCAGTAACTTTCAGACGAAAGGAAAATAAGTTCAACATAAATATTGAGATGTTGTAGGTAAAACGTGCTTTTTTTTTAATTTAATCTCCACCAGAGATTGATTGCCTCTAAGGAGATTCAAGCTGTGGTTGAGAGGGGGATCCTCAATTGAAGCGAAGATTATCCCCAGTTTTGGATTAGGCTTTGGTCTTCCATGAGTTGTTGCTGAATAGAGGTTAGCTCAATAAAATTATTGAGGTCATACAATGCATTTGCTTCAGTCACAAACGGCCCAATTAGCTGTTCTTCACGGGTGCGATAATGGTAACCCTCATCACTTATAACAACTCTGTCTTTTCGGCTGCGGTGTTGTGATTTTATCGGGTCATTTATGCGGCGTGTGCTAATCATTGTCATTTCCTTCTGCGCTATTGGTTAACTGCGAGTATGATACTGAATGAATGACTGAATGGGAGTAGGTGTTTTATGATTCGCTGTGTAAGAGATCTCTCAAAGGTCATTGAGTGATCGCCCTTTTCCGTTGTAATCTGTTGGTGGTGTGTTTCGATCCATCTATTAAGAAGAGCGCTTTTTTATATTTATTCTGATTATGAGAGCTTTTTGGGTCGGGACACTGGTTGTTTCTAATTTCGGGTAAAATTAAGCTACACCAATGCACACTTTTCACTTTCCGGGTGAGCCTGACTATTATTAAGTTCATTTTCAGATAAAGATGTTGTTTTTACCACTTCTATAACTGAAGTTGTTGATATTGAAGGTGTTCTTGGTAAATATACAACCTGACATATATCTGAATACTGGTCGAATTTGCCTTTCCAATCATCACCCATGACCAGAATATCTGCCTTATGCTCAATAATGTATTGTCGCTTAAACTCCAGACTTTCCTCCAGAAAGACCTGATCTACCCCCTTAATTGAGTTAACAAGAAACATTCTCTCACTTTGCGGGTATACTGGTTTACGCCCTTTTTTTAAAACACTAAGCTGATCCGATGAAACGCCAACAATCAGCTTACTACCCAACGCTTTCGCTCGATTGAATATTTTGATATGCCCTACATGCGGTATGTCAAAGGTGCCAAATGTGATGATATTCATTGCTTGGTAACTCAGTTTGCTTGTTTAATGGTGGTTATTTGATAACCAGCTTAAAAATGGGGATTATACACTAGTGAGGCGAATATTGAGCTGTGAGCTACTAAATCTGAAGGTCTTTGACGAGGAAATGACTCTAAATCCCTGATATTTTCTCATCAGTTCTTCAATTTAATCGAAATAAGAGATAATCCTTCTGTTTTAAATTCAACCAGTTTAAAATCGCTGCTTGTTCAGATGTATCATATAGACCCTGTGGCTCGTAATTACCTATTATATATATCACAAGACTACTCATTCGAGATCTTGCGTCCGTTAAGAGATGCGATTATTAAACGTGGGGATCATTGCGCCTGGTTTATTGAGGGCGAAGCGGTTAATCGTGATTATCTGCAAGCGAAAGATCAACTGATAGGATCTATCGGTGCACTCAGAGAGTATAATCCCGATGCTGTTTTTGTACCCGGAAATGTTGTTCCAGCCTTTATACCAGGGTTAAAAGTTCAAGTTTTTCATGGGTTAGAGTGTAAAAAGAAAAGCCACTTTAGAATTCGGGGCTTCTTTGATCTCTACTGTACTCACGGACCGATTACCACCAGCCGATTTAATCAGCTTGCTAAAGAGTGCGGTCATTTTCATGTGGTTGAAACTGGTTGGCCAAAACTAGATCCATTATTTCAATCGGCAAGTTACACTCTGGATACCAAGCTTCCTGTTGTCTTGTTTGCGCCAACATTTTCACCAAACTTAACATGTGCGGTTGAATGTTTTGAACAAATAGAAAAACTGGTTAAACAGAATGATCATTACTGGTTGGTTAAATTTCATCCAAAAATGAAACCGGAGTGGCAGTCCCTTTATAAAAAGATAAAGGCCAAAAACTTTAAAATTGTAGAAACAGATAGTTGTCTACCCTTATTACGCCGAGCAGATATTCTTATTTCAGATACCTCTTCTATTATCGGCGAGTTTTTATTACTGGATAAGCCCGCGGTCACTTTTAAAAATGTCGATCCTGGTGATTATTTGATTAATATTTCATCACCTGAAGAGTTAAGTGAAGCTTTATTAAAAGGTTTAAATCGATGTGATAGCTTACTGACAAAAATAAGAAAAGCTAATCAGGCACTGCATCCCTATTCTGATGGTCAGTCTTCCAATAGAATACTTGACGCTGTAGAGTCACAATTGGACAATCCTGTGTTGTTAAAAAAAGGTAAGCCATATAACCTTTTTCGCTCTTTCAAATTGCGAAAAAAGTTAAATTACTGGAAATGGTAATATTAGTTTTGACCAGATTATAGTGGTCATGATTGATCGTAAATAAAGTGATTAGTGATAATCAATGATTAAGTTTGATGTGGAATTAATATGAATATTCTTGTTTTTGCTAGCTCCAGAGCATCTTTTAATAGCTATCGACCTGAAGCTGAAATCTTCTGTGGTTTGGCAAAAAGTGGGCATAAGGTTACCGTAATGACGCGGGCTAATGATGAACAATTAGCCAGATATCAGGAAGCTGGTGTTAAGGTAATTGATGGCGAAGCTACAAAAAAAATCTGTATTGAATCAATTAAAACGTTACGCAAAGAGTTGTCTGAGAATGACTACGATATTGTTTATGCGACTAACTCAAAGACTATACCTAACGCCGGATTTGCGTGTATTGGTTTTGATGTAAAGTTTATAGTTTATCGTGGTACCACTGGTGGTCTTTATCGGCATGATCCAACCGCCTATTTAACCATACTGCACCCTAGAGTTGATGGAGTTGTTTGTGTTTCTGATGCAGTCAGAGAAGATGTTGCTAAACGAATATGGAAAAACAAGGATAATCTGGTCACTATTTATAAGGGTCATAATATCGACTGGTATCGAAATATCGAACCAGCCGATCTATCTGAGTTTGGAATCGAAGAAGGTCACTTCACTGTTATCTGTGCAGTGAACGCAAGACCGAGCAAAGGGATTGCGGTGATGCTGGAAGCGTCAAATTTACTAGCTCGACTACCTGATTTGCATTTGTTGTTAGTTGGTCGAAATATGGATCAGGAACCATATTCCAGTTTGATTAGTGAAAGTAAGATGAAATCTAGAATTCACCTTGCGGGTTATCGCCACGATGTGCCTCAATTAGTTAAATCGAGTGATCTATTGGTGCAACCTTCAATCAGTGGTGAGGGGCTGCCCAGAGCCGTGATGGAAGCGATGGGGTTAGCCACACCAGTTGTAATCACAACAACCGGCGGTGGTAAAGAAGTTGTTGATGATGGTGAATCTGGTTATGTTGTTCCTATAAAATCAGCTGAAGCCATTGCTGAGCGCGTAGAAGCGCTTTACCATAACCCTGAGTTAGCAAAGGAAATGGCTCTCAGAGGACAGCAAAAAATAGAGTCTGAATTATCATCTGAGCAAACTGTTAAAAACTATATTGATTATTTTCGTCGAGTTTCCGGCGCCCGTTAGCGCTAGTGGAGAGGTTATGTTAATTCCGGTGGCGGGTTAGTTTGAACAATCGGCACCCGGAATGTTAAATTTTCCAATAACCCAACTTTTTTCTTAACTTAAAATTACGTAACAGGTTGGCTGGTTTAGCCTTGCCTGGCTGATGCTTGCCTGCAAGCATTTCATCCACAACTGCCAATACTCGCTTGCTCGATTGACCATCTTGGTAAGGATGGAAACGAGAGACCTGTTTTTGAATATTTTGCTGATTAGTTTGTGGATTTTCGATCACTTTATGTAAGGTTTCTTCAAGTTCTTCAATGCTCTCTACGTTTATCAAACAAGGCTCTACAGTTTCTGTCTGAAAGGTGACCACCGGTTTTAGTTGAGTAAGAAATTCATAGATAATTGATGACGTATCACAAAGCATGATATCAGATTTCTTAAAATACTGATTAAACTCGGTCGGCTCTACAAACTTAACATTATCTGACTCCAGTGCGCGGTAACGAGTAACGGTTTGATGATTCATTTTAGGATGTAATGTGAGATACCAGTTATAAGACCCTTGTTTCATCATTTTACTAAGTAAAGGGTAAAGTGCTTCTGCCTTACTGAACCTGGGACTAAAAGTAGAAGCAAAGAAGATAGCTCTACGCTCAGTTTTAGCTTTGTTATACTTATCCTGAAATAGTGAATCAAGCTTGCTCCATCCTGTTTCAGCGACATGAAAAAAGCCATAATCTGATTGTAATTGGTTAAATTTTTCAGTTGATTCAGGCCCTTGAGTGCAATATAGGTCGAACATCCCACGAATAATATAATGGTACAATTGCCCATTTTTTTTAGCTTTCTTGCTTGGTAAACCGTGAAATACCTGAACTTTTAGTCCGGGTATAAAAGACGGAACAACATTACCCGGAATAAAAACAGCATCTGGTTTATAGTCAACTACAGCCTCAATACTATCGAGTATAGTTTCATCGGTTGAAAAAAATGATTGATTGACTTCATTTCCCTCAATAAACCAAACGCACTCTTCCCCCCGTTCCTTTATTAATTTCTGGATCGGTCTTAGCACTGAAAATGAGTAGTTTTGAGAAATATAGAGGAGGAATTTCTTCGCAGTAGTCATCGAGGGTCTCAGAGTTAAGCTTTTCTAGTGACTATTTTAACAGCCAGAAATCTAAAGCCAACATATTCTGCTGATTAATTATAATTTTTATAATAGAAGCTCATTGCAGACTTTTTTAATCTGTTGTCTTAACCATTGGTGAGCAGGATCATGATGGGCAACTGGCCCCCACAGCATGCTGACATCAAAGCGATCAAGCTTGATTGGTGGTTTGTATATTCCTATTGCAAATCGACTTGTCAGTACACGGGCAATTGAGACTGGTAATGTACATATCAGTTCACTTTGCTCAACCATTTGAGGTGGTGATGTAAAGTGAGGTGTTAGTAATACAACTTTGCGTGATTTTCCAATTTTGTTTAAAGCTCTGTCAACAATCGACTCCCCGCTGCCATTTGGGCTTATCAAAATGTGCTTTTCATTGGTGAATTGTTGCAGGCTTAAACGCTTTTTTATTCTTGGGTGTTGACTCGAAGCAATTGTCACAAATTCCTCTTGCCATAATCGTTGGCAGTAAAAGCTTTCTGGGGGAGAAGAGAAATGTCCAAAAGAAAAATCAACATTATTGGAACCTTGAAATGGATTGGTTGTTGTGTCTGAAATACATTTTAAGGTTAGCCATGGTGCTTTTTCGTCAAGAAGCTTTAGCAAGGGAGTCAATAAAGTTAATTCAACATAGTCAGGTAACAAAAAATTAAACTGGCGTTTACTTTTCTCAGGGATAAATGATAAGTCTTGATTAACCGCTTTTAAAAGTTGTTGAAGAGGATGTTGGACCTGTTGGTAGAGTGCGACTGCTTTTTCTGTAGGTTCAATGCCGTGTGACACTTTGATAAATAGTGGATCGTTAAGTTGTTCTCGAAGACGATTAAGCATATGACTCATCGCTGATTGAGTGACACCTGCATTTTTTGCGGCATGAGTCACCTTTTTAGTTTCCATGAGCAAAATAAATGACTGTAGTAAATTTAGATCAATATTAATATTATTCATAATAATAATATATAACATTAATTTTGCGAAGGGTAGTGATTAATGATGAAATAAACACTTCCATTAAATAATTAACTACAGGAAATATTCAGGTGAGAGTTTTTTTAACCGGGGCTTCGGGTTATATCGGCCGACATATTGGGCAAGCGTTGATTCGCAGTGGACATCAAGTTGTTGGTCTTGCCAGAAGTGATTCTAAATCGACCAGACTACAGCAAGAAATAAACTGGATTTACTCTGATCTGATTCATTTTAAGCAGCATAAAGAGGCATTTAATCAAGTTGATGCAGTGATTCATTGCGCAATGAATTATGATGATAATGGAATTGAAAATCGCTTATTAGAAGCTCAATTCACTCAGTATTTAAATAAGCTAGGTTGCTATTTTATTGGTTGTGGGAATCTCTATGCAGAGGCTGATTCTGAGACTCAGTTTATACCTGAAACTCGTATAGAACAGGCTAAGAACTGGCGTTCATTGAATGAAAACAGACTTCTGTCCAGTAACTTTAATGGCGCCATCATCAGGTTAGGTTTCGTTTATGGGGGAAATGGGGGCGACTTGTGGAAAATGCTTCCGCCAGAGTCGGTGGCCAGTATCAATGATGCTGCACTTAACAGGATCAAGTGGCCGATGGTCAATGTCAAAGATGTCGCTGAATTATTTATCAAGGTATTAGAAAGTAATTCGACCGGGATTTTTCATGCTCATGATGGAGTAGCAACAAGTGCTGCTCAGGTTGTTCAGACATTACGGACAATATACCAGCTTGAGCATCATGCTGGTGCTCTGCCACACCAACATGTTGAAGGGTTATTTGCCAAGTCTCTAACCACCAGCAATCAACGCTCGTTAGCGCTTGGATGGAGTCCCGAATTTGGCAATTTTGCTAGCGTGGCTGACAAAGCCTATGAAGAATACCTTCGCTGGGAATCAAATCTCTAATAACACTGGAAAGAGCTAACTGCGGATTAGCTCTTTTTCAGGTATTTTCTGTTAGAACCATTCGTTTCAACTACTTCCTCTATAGTCAGCCAGACTTATTCTTCAATAAAATCCTCAGAAAATATTTCTGTCAAATAATCGCAATAAATTGGTCATAAATTTACGCTATCTTAGCGTTTGTTAACTGATTGGTGTTGAGAAACTTAATCTCTGAGAGCACGAATAAAAGTAATTTAGTTCCGCTATTTTAACTGAAAAAGTAAAGCTGCTTTATCGAAGTATTAATTTTCTATTTTTTGGTAGAGTTTTTGGTTTGTTTAATTAGTGGTTCAGGTTTTGTTTTATCGGTGATTGGTTAATACATTAACAACAAACAATTCTGGAGTAGAATTATGAAGTTCTTATCAGCACTGCTTTCCGGTGTAACACTATTTGCAGTTTCTGTTGCTGCACAGGCTGAGGTGTTGCCTGTTCACCAATCACAAAGTGATTGGTATAAAAACTCTGAACTATTGATAGGTCAAAAAATACAACAGGTAACAAAGGGCCGGGCAAAGAATGTCATCCTGTTTGTTGGTGATGGTATGGGAATATCAACGTTAACTGCTGCACGAATTCTTGAAGGACAACTGGCAGGTGCAAATGGTGAAGAAAACTTGTTGAGTTTTGAAACATTTCCATTTACTGCATTAGCTAAAACTTACAATGTCGACGCTCAAACTCCTGATTCTGCAGGTACTATGACCGCAATGATGTCCGGGGTAAAAACTGATGTTGGAGTGATTGGCGTTAACGAAAATATTCAGCGAGGAAACTGTGCCAGCGTTTTTGGAAACCAACTGGTTAGTGCTTTGGAGCTAGCAGAAATTCGTGGACTATCGACTGGCATTGTAAGCACCGCGCGAATCACTCATGCAACTCCGGCTGCAACTTATGCTAAGTCAGCAGATAGAAATTGGGAAGATATCTCGGATATGCCTGCCGATGCGGTGACTGATGGGTGTAAAGATATTGCTGATCAGTTGGTTAATTTTGAAAGCAATCTCGAGACGCGCTTTCCTGGAGTCGATGTTGATGGGATTGAAGTGGTTATGGGAGGCGGTCGTCGTCATTTTTTGCCAAAGGATCCTGCTTTTAATTCGAATGATGCGGTGAGTAGTATCGAGGGAGATCGAACAGATTCAAGAGATTTGACAAAAGAGTGGCGTGATCAATATGAAAGCGGTG
>CBDUHU010000049.1:0-12094 GCA_965366725.1 uncultured Kangiellaceae bacterium | reverse complement strand
ATTTAAGTATAGACAATTCAACCTTGAGTGTTTATTGCTCGTTCGGGCAGCACATAAAATACCTTTGTTCAATCTCGTTACTATGTGGACTATAAATTCTTCAACAAGGGATGCAGAAACATGACTGGTTGGCTAATGGAAGGAACTAATTTACTTTTGGTTACTCTCAATAACTAACATTAGCTTGCTCAGATCGAGTAAATACATTGTGCCAATTTAATAAGGATGACCTATGAAAATGGTGTCTGGTTTACAGGATAAGTTAAAACGTCATAAGGAAAGGCATACATCAACTGGTTGCCAGTTTGTGCTCTCAGATAGTATTAGTTTTTTAAATTCTTCAGACTGGCGGTCAGTGGCTTCACAAGGAAGCATTTTTCTGAGCATGGAATATCTTGAGGCAATTGAGAAATACTCTCCTGATAATACCCAACAACGTTATGCAATTGCCTATGAAAACAATCAGCCTCTGGTTGTGGTTGTTTGTCAGATTGCCGAAATTACCGGTGGCCATTTAATTCAGCCAGACAATCGAATAAAAGAGAAGGTCGCGGAAAATTATCGCGAAAGAGTGCTGGTTTGTGGAAACCTGGTTTCCAGTGGTTTACATGGTGTTGCTTTTGCGCAGTGTATAGATGTCGAACGCGTTTGGAGGATTGTTGCGGAGGTTTTATACAAGATAAGACGTGCTGAGCAACTTGATGGTCCTATCGATTTTATTTTAATTAAGGATCTTAAAGATACTTTTTTTGCCAACTCCGAGATATTACAGCGATATAGTTATCGGAGTATTCAAACTGATCCAGATATGGTGCTTCAGCTGAGTAAGCAAATTAAAAGCTTTGATGATTACCTGATGACACTGACTTCTAAATATAGAAGCCGCGCAAAGAAAACTATCAAATCAGTAGAGTCTGCCGGTTTTCGTTGTGAAAAACTAGTTGTTACCGCAGCACTAGATAAGCAGCTTCATCAACTTTATCGACAAGTTGAAAACAAGAGTGAGGTACGGCTCGCTACCTTGCCTGAAGGTTATTTTCTGGCGCTTTCGCAAAAACTACCCAATCATTTCTGTTGTTATGGTATTCGATCAGAAGAGAAATTGGTTGGATTTATTTCTATCGTCAAAGATAGTGGTACAGCCATTGCCTATTATGTTGGTGTTGATTATCAGGTCAATGAGCAAACTCCAGTTTACTTTCGATTGCTTCAGTTAGTGATCGATTGGGCAATTGAACAAAACTGTTATTCCATATCTTTTGGCAGAACAGCATTGGAGCCAAAAGCTAACCTGGGAGCCAAGCCAGTAGATACCTATATCCTGGCTCGTCACAGGGTTCCATTGGTTAACTTTGTTGTCAGAAAACTCTTCAGAAATGTTCCTTTTGATGAAGCGCCTGAACGAACTGCGATTAAAAATTAACGCCTTCACTCCTTTACAAGTCTTGTTTCCGTAGCGTTCAAGTGAAAGTTGTGTGAACTTTAAGCGCCTTATAACTAAAAGTTAGTTAGTGGGTGAAGGTTAATTGTGGGCTGGATTAAGTCAGTGATTATATTATCTAAGTTGTTGATTATTAAAACTAATCGAGTGAAATGATTTTACGAAAATGGCATTTTTCAATTAACCCTACTGGTTAGAAAAGAACAAAACAATCATGTTGCGAGAAAAGTTATTTGAATATTATTAAATCTTTATGATACTTATAGACAATCGTTTGGCTTAATCAATTAACTAAAATAGCAATGCAAAATATTAATTTAGTACTTAGCAACATTATTATTCTCGTCGTGGTGATTATTATATCTCCGCGGGGGAAAGCTATTGTCTGATTAATATCAAACACTGGATTCAAAAACCCCCGCTTCGAAAGAACCGGGGGTTTTTTATTTTTAGGCTTATTGTTTTATTAGAGAAAAAAATGTTTATCACTCAATTTACTTTACATAGTTTAACCGGGATGGCTGAAAAATGAATGGTGCTCAGCTGACTCTGGATGTGCTTAACAGACATAAAGTGGATAGTGTATTCGGATATCCCGGAGGCGCTATCATGCCGCTTTATGACGCATTGTTTGATAGTCAGGTTAAACATTATTTATGTCGACACGAACAAGGAGCGGCTTTTTCTGCACTTGGTTATGCAAAAGCAAGCGGTAAAGTGGGGGTTTGTTTTGCCACATCTGGACCAGGCGTGACCAATCTTATAACCGGGTTAGCTGATGCGACGGCAGACTCAGTTCCGGTTGTTGCGATCACCGGCCAGGTCGCATCACCCTTGATGGGAACTGATGCATTTCAGGAAATTGATGTTCTGGGATTATCGTTGGCAGTTACCAAACACGCATTTCAAGTGACCGATATTAATGAGTTAGAAAGTACCTTGCTTAAAGCGTTTGAAGTGGCAAGCAGCGGTCGGCCGGGAGCCGTGATTGTTGATATACCTAAAGACATTCAACTGGCTGAAGTCAATTCTAAGCCTGTGTTAATTAAAACCAATAAAAGTGTTTGTGCACCTGCAAGTGAAATAGAAAAAGCAAAGTTGCTATTAAGTCAATCACAACGTCCAATGCTTTATGTTGGAGGTGGGGTTTCGCTAGCTAACGCGGTGGATGAATTAAGAGCATTTTGTTGTGCCACCGGAATACCGTCGGTGTCTACCTTGAAAGGGCTTGGGGCTTTAGATCTTGATGATCCGGGTTATCTGGGAATGTTGGGTATGCATGGAACCAAAGCAGCAAATCTTGCAGTTCAATCATGTGATCTATTGCTGGTTATTGGTGCACGTTTTGATGACCGGGTTACAGGCAAACTTTCAGAATTTGCTGCTGAAGCAAAAGTCATTCATTTTGATATTGATGAAGCTGAAATTAATAAATTAAGAAGTGCCGATATATCATTGCTTGGAGATTTTAAACACAGTATCCCGGCTGTACATTATCAGCTGAAATTAAATAAAAGTGTCAAGCAATGGCAACAACAGTGCAGCACGATGGCAGAGGAGTTTGCATTTCAATATGTTGATAGTGAAGACCAATCTGATCCTGTTCAGAATCAACCAGGAACAATACACGCACCCTCTCTGTTAAATTTATTAAGTAAGATGAAAAATGAAAATTCAGTTGTTACCACTGATGTTGGCCAACATCAAATGTGGGTTGCACAGCATATGCAGTTTGATAACCCGAGAAATCTTCTGACCAGTGGTGCGTTAGGCACCATGGGATTCGGTTTGCCTGCGGCTATCGGGGCTCAGGTTAGCCGGCCGGATGATTGCGTTATTGTTGTCAGTGGTGATGGCTCATTTATGATGAACATTCAAGAATTGGCAACGATTAAAAGATTTGGTTTGCCGATAAAAATCCTACTGCTTGACAATACAAAACTTGGAATGGTGCGCCAATGGCAATCATTGTTTTTTGACAAACGATTTAGCGAGACTGATCTTTCAGATAATCCAGACTTTGTTGGTCTGGCTAATGCATTTGAAATACCAGGGCAGACAATCACTCGTCAAATTGACATCGCAGCCGGAATAAAAAGAATGTTGAATTCGCAAGGTGCTTATTTATTGCATGTGCGTATCAATGAAAACCAAAACGTGTGGCCACTGGTGCCACCAAACACTGCAAATCAAGCAATGCTGGAAGGGTAGGACAAAATGAAAAGCCAACATACTTTAACAATAAAAGCGAATAATCAACCAACAACCATTGAGCAGCTTTTAAGAGTGGTCAGGTTTCGGGGGTTTAAAGTCGATAAGATTATGATGAATGTTCTTCCACAGGAACAGGCTTTGGATATACAGGTTTGTGTCAAAAGCAAACGTCCTATTCATTTATTACAAAATCAATTAATGAAATTAGTTGATGTTAATCAGGTATATGTTGAGCAAGCTCAAGTGATGCAGGCGCAACTTTAAAATTAAATATAAAAGAATTAATTGATTAAAAATAGAGGAAGTAGTCATGGCTAATAATAACCCGGAATTTATTTGGTTTAATGGTGAATTGAAACCCTGGCAAGAAGCTCAGGTGCATGTTTTAACTCATGCAATTCATTATGGTTCATCTGTGTTCGAAGGGATCCGCGTTTATGAAACGCCAGATGGACCACAGGTTTTTCGATTAAAAGACCATGTTCAAAGGCTTTTTGATTCAGCCAAAATTTATCGAATGGATATCCCTTTTAAACCAGAGGAAATTAGTGATGCGTGTAAACAGGCGGTTGCCCGTAATGGTCTGAATAGCGCGTATCTGAGGCCAATCGCTTTTTACGGTAATGTCGGTCTTGGTCTGACTCCGCCCCAGGTGCCTGTTGATGTTGCTATTGCTGCATTTGAATGGGGGGCTTACCTTGGGGAAGATGGACTATCAAATGGTGTTGATGTTTGTGTTTCTTCATGGAGTCGATTAGCACCAAATACAAAGCCCACCGGGGCAAAGGCTGGCGGTAATTATTTATCGTCACAGCTGATTTCCATGGAGGCAAAACGTCATGGTTATCATGAAGGTATTGCTATGGATATTAATGGAATGATCAGCGAAGGTGCTGGAGAAAATCTATTCGTTATTCGAAACGGAACTATTTATACGCCGCCGCTTTCCGGCTGTATTTTGCCGGGATTAACCCGAGATACTGTTATGACCTTTGCCAAAAAATTTGGTTATGATGTTAGAGAAGAATTAATTGCGCGCGAGTCTTTGTATCTGGCTGACGAAATATTTATGACAGGCACTGCTGCAGAAGTTGTACCAGTACGTAGTGTCGACAGAATTACTGTAGGTAATGGTGCTCGCGGGCCAATAACAGAGAAAATTCAAGCCGCTTTTTTTGGATTATTTAATGGTCAGACCGCTGATGAATGGGGTTGGTTGGAACCGGTTCATCAAGTTGAGTTTGAATCTAAATTCAAGGATGTTGCTAATGCCTAAGTTACGTTCAGCGACCAGTACTCAAGGTCGTCGAATGGCTGGCGCTCGAGCATTATGGCGAGCGACAGGCATGAAGGAGAGTGATTTTGGTAAGCCAATTATTGCTGTTGTTAATTCATACACTCAATTTGTACCCGGTCATGTTCATCTGGCACCGATTGGTGAGTTAGTGGCTCAACAAATTAATGATGCGGGTGGTGTTGCGCGCGAGTTTAATACCATCGCAATCGATGATGGGATCGCTATGGGACACGATGGCATGTTGTATAGTTTACCATCGCGAGATCTGATTGCTGATTCGGTTGAATATATGGTTAATGCACACTGTGCTGACGCGATGGTATGTATTTCTAACTGTGACAAAATTACACCGGGTATGTTAATGGCTGCACTACGCCTGAATATTCCAGTAATTTTCGTTTCTGGTGGGCCAATGGAAGCTGGTAAAACGGCTTTGTCCGACCAAATAATTAAGTTAGATCTGGTTGATGCTATGGTACAGGCGGTTAACCCTGATGCTTCTGATGAAGAGGTGAAACAGGTTGAAGAGTCTGCATGCCCAACATGCGGTTCGTGTTCAGGAATGTTTACCGCCAATTCAATGAATTGCCTAACAGAAGCTCTTGGTTTAGCACTGCCTGGAAATGGTAGTTTACTGGCAACCCATGCTGACAGGCGACAGCTTTTTGAAACAGCGGGTCGCAAAATAGTAGAGTTATGCAACCGTTATTACCATCAGGATGATAGCGATGTTCTACCATGTTCTATTGCGACCAAAGCGGCATTTGAAAATGCAATGGTACTAGATATTGCAATGGGCGGTTCTACCAATACCGTTTTGCACTTATTAGCTGCAGCTCAGGAAGCTGGAGTTAACTTTGATATGAAAGACATCGATCGCTTGTCACGCAATGTACCTCATTTGTGTAAAGTCGCACCGTCAGGAAACCAGTACCATATGGAAGATGTTCATCGGGCTGGTGGAGTGATGGGAATACTGGGAGAACTGTCCAGAGCTAACCTTTTGAACGAATCCTGTTTACATGTGAGTGAAGGAACGCTGAGTGAAACTATTGCCCGTTGGGACATTAAGCTGTCCACCAGTGAATCAATAAAAACATTTTTTCGTGCTGGTCCTGCGGGTATTCGAACTAACAAAGCGATGGAGCAAAGCTGCCGCTATGGGACACTGGATGATGATCGTCAGTCTGGTTGTATCAGAGCACTTCAATATGCCTATCGTCAGGACGGGGGACTTGCGATTCTTAGCGGCAACCTTGCAGAGAAAGGATGTATTGTCAAAACCGCAGGAGTGAGTGATAGCTGCTTGGTTTTTCAGGGGCCTGCACGAGTTTTTGAAAGTCAGGATAGTGCAGTAGAGGCAATTATAGGCGATCAAATTAATCCGGGAGATGTGGTTGTGATCCGATATGAAGGACCAAAAGGTGGCCCCGGAATGCAGGAAATGTTGTATCCAACCAGTTACTTGAAGGGTAAAGGGTTGGGAGAAAAGTGTGCATTAATTACTGATGGTCGTTTTTCAGGTGGAACATCAGGGCTTTCTATCGGTCATGTTTCACCGGAAGCTGCCAGTGGTGGAACGATTGGATTAATCCACGATGGAGATCTGGTTGCGATTGATATTCCTTCGCGATCAATTGCATTGTTAGTCGATGATCATGTTATTAATGAAAGAAGAACAACACAGGAAACTTTGGGCTGGCAACCACAGAAACATCGTAGTAGAAGTGTTTCTGCGGCATTAAAAGCCTATGCAATGTTAGCGACTAGCGCCGATCAGGGGGCTGTGCGTGATCTGTCCAAAATTGAAGCGAGTTAACTTATGCAAGCTGCAACAGCCAATTCCCACAATTTAGCGATGGACTATTTGCGTCGGATCTTGCTGGCACCGGTATACGAAGTGGCGAGAGAGACGGAACTGACGTTTCTATCGCGCTTGTCAAAAGAATATAACAACCGGATTTATCTTAAGCGGGAAGATCAGCAACCGGTACATTCATTTAAATTAAGAGGTGCATATAATAAATTATCAGCGCTAAATGGAGACAGAAAAAAGCGTGGGGTGGTTGCTGCATCTGCCGGTAATCATGCACAGGGAGTTGCATTATCTGCGCAAAAGTTAGGTATTAAAGCAACCATTGTTATGCCTGTAACAACTCCCGAAATTAAAGCGCAAAGTGTGCGACGTTTGGGGGCTGAAGTAAAGTTGATTGGTACTAGCTTTAATGAAGCTAATAGCGCGGCAATTCAGTTGGCGAAAAAAAATAACAGAGTTTTTATTCCTCCGTTTGACGATAAAGAGGTTATCGCGGGGCAGGGAACCGTCGGTAAAGAGCTGCTCCAGCAAATGCCTGATGCAGATGTTATCTTTGTGCCTGTTGGAGGTGGTGGATTATTGGCAGGTATTGCTACTTACCTTAAACAACTCAAACCTAGAATCAAGATTATTGGTGTTGAAGCTGAAGATTCAGCTTGTTTAACCGCTGCCCTGGCTGAGGGAAGACCTGTATCGTTAACATCTGTAGGGTTATTTGCTGATGGTGTTGCGGTGAAAAAAATTGGCGATGAAAGCTTTCCGTTAATTCGTGATTACTGTGACCAGGTGATAACAGTAAATAATGACGAAATTTGTGGAGCAATTAAAGAGATCTTTGAACATACCCGAGTCATAGCCGAGCCAGCAGGCGCGCTATCTTTGGCTGGATGTATTAGCTATTGTCAACAGAGTAAAACGGATGAAAAGTTGGTGGCAATTTTAAGTGGCGCTAATATGAACTTTCATACCTTACGTTATGTTTCAGAACGTTGTGAAATTGCAGAAAAAAAAGAAGCTATTTTATCGGTGACTATCCCAGAAAAAAAAGGGAGTTTTAAGAAGTTTTGTCAAATTATTGGTGGTAGAGTCATTACTGAGTTTAACTATCGTTATAAAAATAGCGAAGAGGCAAACATCTTTGTCGGGGTTAAGCTTACTGGCGGCAGTGATGAATTGCAGCAGTTGATAAACAACCTGTCAGAGTATTATTTGGTTGAAGATTTTACTAACAATGAACTGGCAAAGTTGCATGTTCGTTATATGGTTGGTGGACAAAGTCAGCTTAAGTTAGCAGAAAGAGTTTTTAGATTTGAGTTTCCAGAGTATCCAGGTGCGCTTGAAAACTTTCTCGATACGCTCGGAGAAGAATGGAATATTACCCTGTTTCATTATCGTAATCATGGTTCTGCAATCGGCCAGGTGTTAGCGGCTTTTGATGTTGATGAAAGTGAATTGTTAAATTTTTTCAGGCACTTAAAAGCACTAGGTTATCGCTTTAAGGAGGAAACTGATAATAAGGCCTTTCAGCAGTTTTTAAAATAATAATGGAAAGAAGTAGATTTACAGATTTCTTCTTAAGTCTCTTTGCTTGATTATTGGAGCAATATCATCAATGATATTGATAGGCTCAATTTCTTGATTGTCCAGGATGATTAAGGAGAGGCCTATATTCAATATTATGGCAATATCGGGAAACAGATGGGTAACGAAAATCATTCCAAAATCACTTTAGGGGTAAGTAGCTGTCTATTAGGGGAAAATGTCCGGTTTGATTCAGGACATAAAAAAGATTTATATGTTACCAATGTTCTTGCTGATTTTTTCAATTTTAGGCCATTCTGTCCAGAAGTAAGTATCGGACTAAGTGTACCTAGAGAACCGATCCATCTTATTTCTAAAGCGGGTGATATACATTGCGTTGGTATCCAGACACCAGCGCTGGATGTCACCCGCAAACTGAAAGGTGCAGCAGAAAATGCAAAAGACTGGCATCAGGAGATATCCGGTTATATTCTAAAAAGTAAGTCTCCAAGCTGTGGTATGGAAAAGATTAAGGTTTACCATTCTGATAATGTTGTGCCTGATGGAGTAGGAATTTATGCACAACGATTAATGGATAATTTTCCATACTTACCCGTTGAAGAGGAAGTGCGTTTAAATGATTCTAAGTTGCGTGAAAATTTTATTCAACGAGTCTATGTTTATCACCGTTGGAAAAAATTAAACTCACAAACAGTTACCTTATTGAACCTTCAGCGATTTCATACAGAGCATCAATATATCTTCATGAGTCATGCCCCATCGTTAGTAACTCAGTTAGATGCACTGCTGTCAGAAAAAAAAGATTTATCCATGGAAGTGCGTTTAATTTGTTATCAAAATAAAATGACCTTTTTGTTGAAAAAAATAGCGACTTCGGAGAACCATGTTAATACACTACTGCATATTCTGAGCAATCTGGAAAATAAGCTGGGGTCTGATGATAAAAAAGAATTAGTCGAATTGATCGAAAATTATGCCCAGGGAGTTTTACCCTTAATTGCTCCTGCAAAATTATTACGTCATCATTTTATAAGACAAACTGACAGAGACATTGAGAATGACTATTATTTAGCGCCCTGCCCTGGAGAGTTAAAGCTACTTAATCGGTCATTATGATGATTGAAATTAACTGTTCATACCGATAGTAAGAATAACTGGTGGTTATTTATTTCTCTTAGTTGTGGTTTAAGTATAAGCAGAAATTAGTCATCAGTTTTGCTTTACATACGAACTCTGAATCAATAATATGTTTTAAGTTAAGATTGCTCTTCTGAAGTTTTTGAGATAATCTGAACAGAAGCAATGCCAATAGATTGATCAAGATTATCAGGAATACTGATTCCTAAGTTGTCAGAACTTTCTTACTCAAGTCTTGTCCTGTTTTTATATGAAATAACAGGACAAATTAGATAACAGGTATGTTAATTCATTGTCCTATCAATTATTCGTTTTTGCCTGAATGAGCGAACTTTTTTGCCAGTTAGTACTGGCTGCGTTATTCCTGAATCTTTGAATCTGTTACTCGAATATTCAGCGGGCTATAAGCCAATATTAAAAAATAAACAATAATAGTCAATATTTAATATTAAACAACAAGCGAAATGGTGGTATTAGTTCGTATCTATGTTGTTTAAAAAGGAGTTATCTATGTTACGATTAACCAAATTACTGGTATTAGTGTTCTATATGATTACTGGTAATGCTTTTGCATCAACCTGCCCTGCCAATAATGTGATAAGTGATCCGGAAACTTTTGAGTGGACTTTTCACCCTGTGTCTGCGACTAATCCAACTGAGTATTATTCCGGTACAATGCAGATGGGGGAAGCTACATTCACCATAGGTGGCGAGACAATCACAACCAGAGCTTATGGCCAGCTAGGCAAAAGTCTCTCTATTCCGGGTCCCACGATGATCATGCAACCGGGCAATAAATATGTTCTTCGGTTTGAAAACTTATTACCTTTTGAAACACCTTCTACAAGTCATAATGTTTATAAAGATCCTAATATCAGTAACCTGCATACCCACGGATTACATATTTCTGGCCTAACACCTGGTGATGATGTTACACGTTCATTTGAAGGTGGATTTGGTGGGGATTTTGTTTATGACATTCCAGCAGATCATATGGGAGGCACGTATTGGTATCACGCGCATCATCATGGCTCGACATTCTTACAGGTATCTGGTGGTGCTTTTGGTATGTTGTTGATTGATGATAGTCAGGATGAAATACCAGTAAATGTTGCTGCAATGGCTGAAAAACAGTTGGTTATTGGTTTTCTTGACCCTTCGGCTGCGGGAACTGGCGGAGACACCTTGATCCAAGGAACATTGGGCTCAACCTGGACCGTAAATGGTCAGGTGAATAGCTCAACCTGTATGCCCGCCAATACCTGGCAACACTGGCGTGTATTATTAGCCGATCGGGACGCAAAGTCTAAAACTGTGTCAATTGATCCTGTTGCGGCAGGCGCGCAGTGTGAAGTTGGCTTGATGTCGAGGGATGGTGTGTGGCGTACTCAGGTTCCCAAGATGCTTACCACCAACTCACTAGAATTAACCGGTGCTTCAAGAGCTGATTTAGCCGTACGTTGCAGTGGTGATGCTGAGATTAACGTCAACGGTAACAAGGTTGCGGATGTTAAAGTGGACGGAGTCGGTGATCAGTCTGCTAATCCTTTTGCCGCTGATGGCGCTTCAATGTGGACATCAAAAAGACCTGCTTATTTAAGAGATTTAAGACTTGAAGCGGTCGCTAATCAGGAAGTGGTTAAGATGGGAGCCAGAACAATTAATGGTTCAAAGTTTGACCACCATGTTCCAACCTTTGTGTTGAACACCGATGGTGTTGAAGAATGGAATATCCAGGGAGGAGCAATGCACCCGTTTCACCTGCACATTTATCACGTTCAGGTTATTGGAGACTGTGGTGAATTTGAAGATGGCGAGTACTATGATGTGGTGTCTGGAAATTGCAAAATTCGATTTGATTTAAATCCCAATACCAGCAGTGTTTATCAGGGACGAACGATACTTCATTGCCATATATTAGCACATGAAGATCAGGGTGCTATGGGATGGGCCGATGTACTTGGTGGCCAAGGTGCACCAACTTTTCCACAGGATACGACTGCGGGGATTAGCTTTAGCGAATATACCGCATTGGGTAACAATGGGACTATACCATCTGCACCCTCTAATCTACTGGCTAATGCGGTTAGTTCGAGTCAGATTGATTTAAGTTGGAATGATAACTCGAATGATGAAGATAGTTTTACTATTCAACGTTCAACCGATGGTTCTAATTTTATTGCGGTGAGTACGCCATCCGCCAATACGACCAGCCATAATGATACTAATTTACAGGCCAATACAACCTATAGTTATAGAGTCAATGCGGAAAATATCCATGGCAGTTCTGCGAATTCGAATACCGCCAGCGCAATGACACTTGATGACGCGGTTAGCACGACGCTGGTCGTTGATTCGATTACCTTATCAACAGTTTCGGTTGGTAGAGGTCAAAAGCAGGGGCTGGCTACTTTGCTGATAAAAGACGAGCATGGCAACCCTATTAGTAATGCAGTGGTGAGTGGTGAATTCTCGGGGCAGTTTAGTGAAGTTGTTAGTGCTAGTAGCGCATCACTAAGTGATGGTAGTATTCAAATCAATACGACTGGGCAGGCCAAAAAAATTACTAATTTGACTTTCTGTGTAACCCAGGTTGTGCACCCTGATTTACCTGAATTGGTTGCTTCTCCCGGTACTCTTTGTAATA
>CBDUHU010000048.1:0-12151 GCA_965366725.1 uncultured Kangiellaceae bacterium | reverse complement strand
GTTGCCGAGCGCGAGTTGGAGAAGTTAGCCGCCACCAGCGGGTCAAAGGACAACACATGGAAACAGGGATTCGTCATAGCGATATTTTGAAAGACGGTATTCATATCCATAGATCGAAAGGCAGTTTACCTGAGGTGACGTTGTGGTCTGATTTACTAACCGAAGGCTACAACGCGGCTTTAGAATTCAGTAAGGCTCAGGATGCAAAGTCGAAAATAGCCAGATTCAATAAAGACCCTTTTCTCATTCATAACACTGACGGAACCCCGATTGATAAAGAAGCATTCAAATCGGCGTGGTCTAGACTGATCAAACATTGCCAAAGTTACCATACTAATTTTAAGCGATTTTCTATTCACGAGCTGAAGGCAAAAGGCATCGACGATCATGTAAATCATGAATCCGGCCATAAATCAGACAAGGCAAAAGCAGTGTATTTGCGCAAGACAAAGCGGACAGAAAGCACGAAATAATGCGTATTTTTGGGAAAATTTTTGGGAAAGTGAAAAATGCGGAGCTTTCAATTACTTTGAAAGCCCCGTCATATATGGCGCGCCATGAGCGATTCGAACGCCCGACCCTCAGGTTCGAAGCCTGATGCTCTATCCAGCTGAGCTAATGGCGCAATGACTTGCTTAACGCGCACAATTTAACTGAATGACTCACAAGACTCAAGTTATTTTCAGTTTAATTTCTTAATATTATGAGAAAATTTCAAT
This sequence comes from uncultured Kangiellaceae bacterium, assembly GCA_965366725.1. GTDB lineage: Bacteria > Pseudomonadota > Gammaproteobacteria > Enterobacterales > Kangiellaceae > Aliikangiella. The sequence goes on along the minus strand of CBDUHU010000048.1, from coordinate 11,432 downwards.
CGGACTCAATCAGTGCTCATAAAATACACAAAACCACTATTTGTATAATTAATCGGGTATAATCATCACTCGAAAATTGTATCGACTCAGAACATGATGTTAACTCCGGAAAGACTCCTCACAATTAAAAATCAGTTGCTAAAACTTGCACTTGAAAATAACTTTCAAGATGCCCGAATTAGTAATACCAATACCGAGGAATATTTTTCACGTTTTGCCCAATGGGTTGATGATGGTTACCATGGCGATATGTCATTTCTTGAGCGTAATCAAAACCTTCGACAAAACCCCGATGAACTACATCCAAATACCCTCCGTGTTGTTTCTTTAAGATATAACTACTTACCAGAGCAGGCTAATTTCGCCAGTACACTCAATAATCATCGAGCAGCAAACATTTCACGCTATGCGCTGGGCAGGGATTATCATAAGTTAATGCGAAAGAAATTAAGCAATCTATGCAAAAAACTTCAGCAGGAAATTGGTCAGGAAACTAATCTTGACTATCGGGTATTTGTTGATAGCGCACCAGTGCTTGAAACAGCTTTTGCGGAAAAATCAGGACTGGGCTGGAAGGGAAAGCACTCTCTGATTATCAATGAGTCAGCCGGTTCCTGGTTTTTTCTCGCTGAAATTTTTATCAACCTTCCCTTGCCTGTCGATCAACCGGTTAGCGATAAATGCGCTAATTGCACCGCTTGTATAACACTATGCCCGACCAATGCAATCATTGGCGAAAAGGAAGTTGATGCGACCCGTTGTATCTCTTATCTGACTATTGAGAATAAAGACGCAATCCCTATCGAACTACGACCTCTCATCGGCAATCGGATATATGGCTGCGATGACTGCCAACTGGCCTGTCCCTGGAATCGTTTTTCGGCGTTAACAACGGATACTGACTTTCTGCCAAAAAATCAATTGAATGATATTTCATTACTAGAACTGTGGCGTTGGAATGAGCAGCAATTTCTTAGTCGACTTGAAGGAAGTCCGATTCGACGAATTGGTTATCAATCCTGGCTACGTAACCTGGCAGTGGCAATCGGTAATAGCGACTATAGCGCAGAAACGATCCAATTACTTAAGGACAAAATCGCAGAAGCAAACTCGATGGTGCAGGAACATATCCATTGGGCAATCAATCAACTGGAGCATAATAAATCACAAACACTTTTCCATACCGATAAGACCCAAAAGCTACTCAACTGTGTAACTAAAATGCTTTCTCGCGACGCCTGAATCAAAATGCACCATTAGCAATGGCGATTTATTGAGTCAGTTTGTTAATCACTCTGGCTGCGGCAATCATGCCAAATGTTGCGGTAACCGCTACGCTGGCGCCCAATCCTCCACTACAATCCAGTTTTACACTGCCATCAGAAAACTGTTTTTGGTGACATACAGTACCGTCTGGATTTGGATAATTAAGCTGTTCGGTAGAATAAACACATTCAATACCAAAACGTCGCTTAGGGTTGCGGCTAAAATGATGCTTTCGCCTCAACTCGTTACGCACCTTTGCTGCAAGTGGATCTTGCCAGGTTTTACTCAGGTCACTGGTGGTTATCTTTAGTGGGTCTAATTGGCCACCGGCACCACCGATGGTGATAATCTTTATCTTATTTCTTTTACAATAAGCGATTAGCGCAACTTTGGCGGGGACACTATCAATCGCATCAACCACAAAATCCGGTTGATCACTAAGATATTCAGCCTGATTATTGGCGTTAATAAAATCAGTGACTTCGGTTACCTGACAAGCCGGATTAATTGCCCTGATCCTCTCGCCCATCGCTTCGACTTTAAGACGACCAATATTTTCCTGATAGGCATGGATTTGACGGTTAGTATTGGTGACGCAAATATCGTCAAGATCAATTAACTTAATATGACCAACAGCGGTTCTTGCCAGGGCTTCAGCCACCCAGCTGCCAACCCCGCCAATACCAACAACGGTCACTTTGGCATTTGCCAGTCGCTCAGTACCAGCCTCGCTATACAAACGCTGGGTTCCACCAAAACGAAGCTCGTCCAGAGACTTATTCCGGATAGGTTCCTCAGAATCTTGGTGACTCGTTGATGAACTGATATTAAGGGTCTCTTTATTCTGAAGATCTGACATGAGAATCCAACTAAATGACAACTGATTAGCAATAATTGATTTCAGCTAATTATACCATCTCACAATATCTCTGAAATCAATTGTTTATATCTTTTACTTAAATTAAATCAAACAAAGGTTAGCAACAAGAAGCCAGAATAGCGCTTGACCAAACTCGTCTGACCAGTTAGATTATATGGCATTAAAGTAACGGAGAATATCAATGCCTCAATTTAACGCCCCATTGGAAGACATTCAGTTTGTTTTGCATGATTGTTTAAATATCACCCAGCACTATGCCGAGTTAGGCTTTGAAGATGCCGCAGATCAATCGTTAGTTAACGCTATTCTTGAAGAAGCTGCAAAGTTTGCCAATGAGGTACTTTCTCCAATAAACCATTCGGGTGATCAACAAGCATGTCAACTTAACGACGGAAAAGTCACCACTCCAGAGGGATTTAAACAAGCTTACCAGCAATATTGTGAAGCCGGATGGTCATCATTGGCATTTACTCAAGAATTTGGTGGTCAGGGGCTTCCTCATTCACTTTCGGTTGTTACATCAGAAATGAATGCCTCAGCGAATGCTTCCTGGAGTATGTACCCGGGACTGACTCACGGCGGTATCAACGCCCTTTCACACCACGGTAGCGAAGATTTAAAAGCGCGCTACTTGCCTGATCTGATCAGTGGTAAATGGACCGGAACAATGTGCCTTACAGAACCCCATTGTGGCTCTGATCTAGGCATGCTTAAATCAAAAGCGGTTAAACGTGACGAAGGTAACTACTTAATTACCGGCACCAAGATATTTATTTCTGCTGGTGAACACGACATGTCGGATAATATTATTCATCTGGTTCTCGCCAGAATTCCCGGGTCACCGGAAGGTAGTGCGGGGATTTCGTTATTTCTTGTTCCTAAAATATTAAACACAGAAAACAGCACTGATACCAGCGACAATCAAGTTGTTTGTAGTGCTATTGAACATAAAATGGGGATCAAAGCATCGGTCACCAGTGTCATTAACTTTGAAGAATCTGAAGGCTATTTAATTGGTGAACCGAATAAAGGACTTAACTGCATGTTCACCATGATGAATACCGCAAGACTGGCAACTGGTGTTCAAGGATATGCCATCGCGGAGTTATCAAGACAAGGTTCACTGGAATATGCCAAAGAGCGATTACAGATGCGTTCACTTTCCGGCCCTAAAACGCCAGAAAAACCAGCGGATCCCATCATTGTGCATCCTGATGTAAAACGAATGCTGTTTACTCAAAAAGCATTAGTCGAAGGCTGTCGTGGTCTTGCTTATTACACCGCAACTTTGGTTGATAAAGTAGAAAAACAACAAGATCCAGACGGTCATTTTGAAAGTCGATTAAGCTTGTTAACTCCTATTTGCAAGGGTTTTATGTCGGAAATAGGATTTGAAAATACTAATCATGCAGTCCAGGTTTTGGGTGGACACGGTTATATTGTTGAGTCAGAACTTGAACAACTGGTGCGGGATGCCAGAATTGCGATGATTTATGAAGGAACTAACGGTATCCAGGCGCTTGACTTACTTGGCCGTAAAATTTTACGTGATGGCGGTGCAGCACTATCCAGCTGGGCGACAGAAATAAAATCCTTGAGTACTCAGGTAAATGATCAGCTGTCTGGTCACGCAGAAACCCTAAATCGATACTGCGATGAGTGGCTGGGGCTGGCACAACACATCGGTGTGCAGGCTGGCAAAGATATGGACGAAGTTGGTGCCGCTGCTTTCGATTTCCTGATGTATTCAGGTTACATCACGGTTGCCCATATCCTCTTACAACAAGCCAATACAGCACAACAAGGCGAACGAAGTGATGCATTTAAGTTGGCAAAAACTCAAACCCTTGAGTTTTATTTTGCGAGGTTATTACCAAGAATAAAAACCCATAAAGCGTTGATATTAAGTGGAAACTCAACGCTGCAATGTTGTGAGTTCGACCTTTAGTTGTTTAGTCTTCAGTAAACTCTGCTCCAACCCTGACCGGCCTGGATTAATAGAACAGGCCGGTCATCTTTATTATCAAATTAGCCAAAGATCACCAGTGCTTCGCGCACGACCATAACCGAAAGTACAACCGATGACAGCATAAATATAGCAAACCGCACCATCACGATATCAACGGTTGCCTGCACTAAAGAATGGGCGATCCTTAAAATAGCATAGCTCCAGGCACACCAGACATGAATGCTATCTACATGTCCCAACACAGCGATAGAAATTGCAACTGCATAAAACAATGTAGGTTGTTCCAGCAGGTGATTGTAATTATTCGATATTCTTGAAATTTCTGGAGGGAGCAACTCTTTTAGATTGCGTGTATCTTGTCCCTTTTGAACATTAATTTTTAACTTCATCATAGCCGGAACACGAGTAAAAACCATCCAGAACAGCATCACAATGGTTAATAAAGCCAAAACTAATACAGGTTGTAGTATTTCACGTGCTTCCATCTAATTTCCCCGGTGAATCAATAAGAAATATCAGGGTAGCTATTAATTTGCATCAAAAGTTACCCAATGTTATGCCTGTTATATTGCCACCTTCAGCTTATTTTAACCAGAAACAAAACAATAATCCCTGTTATTAACAATTGCATTTGGACCAGTGATTGGGCTTTTATTGATAGCCTTGTGCTTAAACTAAACCAGAAATCACAGTGCGCAGAAGGCTAGATTTCAAAAATTTCCTTAAGTAATGGAATGGTGACTTTTCTTTGTAGAGCGATAGTAGAACGATCAATCTGATCAAGTAGTTTGACTAAATCAGCCACCGAACGGCTTCTGCGAGACAATAAAAAACGGGCAACATCATCACTAATATCAATCCCTCGATTAGCAGCTCTCTGCTGAAAAAAAGCACACTTCTGCAAATCATCCAGCGCATCAACTTTATAAATTTCCATCGCGGTAAGACGCGACTTTAAGTCAGCCAGTTTTATCGCAGACTGCACTGGCGCCTGTGAACTAAAAGCAACCAGACATTTATCTTCGATTTTTAAATTATTATATAAATCAAAAATCGCTTTTTCCCAATTTTCATCGCCTTCAATTGATTCAAGGTTATCCAGACAGACTAAATCAAGGCAGCTGAGACCGGATAGAATTTCAGGGGTTAACTGATCATTATCAAGGGGTAAATAAACAGCCGCCAGATTGTTTGCATCAAATTGATGACATAACGCCTGGGCAAGATGAGTTTTGCCACTTTCGCCGGCACCCCAGATAAAAATAAAATCACCTGGATGGTTATTTAAATTTTGTAATCTGTCAATTAGCTGTTGATTGACATCGGTAAAATAATTATCGAACCGGGCATAATCATCCAATTGAACATTAAGTGGTAGCTGTAACATATAATATTAGCTTTCTGGAGATTCTTTTTGACTGTCTGAAGGTAATTTACCTTCCTGACTCTGCTCATCTTGCTCAGCCAGCGCCTGTTGCATTTTTCGTCCCCATATCCAGGTGTAATGGATGCCACTGGAAACCGTTGTAAAATAAGTTATCCAAATCAATAATTGAATAAACAGATCAGGCAGTGGGTAATATCCTAATGAAAGTAACAAGCTTGAAACCAGTAGTAACTGTACAAAAGTATTCAGTTTTGACAGATAGCTCGGTTGCATTATGTAAGGACCAACCCGATGGTGATAATAATAAGCACCGGCAATAATATACAAATCTCTCGCCGCAACAATCGCAAATAATGCCCATTCTATCTGCTGGTTGTAGGTAAGAATCGCCATAGTGACTACCAGCAAAGCTTTATCGGCTAGAGGATCAAGAATGGCACCAAAACGGCTAACCCAACTGAAGTGTTTAGCTAAAAAACCATCTAGCGCATCTGAAAAACCGGCAATAACAAATAAGATCAATGCAAAGGTATAATCTTCCTTCAGTAATAAAACTGATAATGGAAATAATAAAACAACCCTTAATAAAGTAATTAGGTTGGGTAGAATACTCCAGTTCATTCTGTCCACCGATAGTACAAGGTCACAGTTTCCTCTAGCTGTGGTTCAGGTATTGATAATGTCTGCTCCACAGACTCACCAACCGGGTTCTTTGGCTGCTCAACAGTCGCCTGCTGTAAAATAGCATCGACGGTGTTTACGGACTGGTCAGGCTTAACAAGCCCAAATAGTTTACTATCCGGCTGTAGATCTTCAATCAGCAATCCATTCAGACTAACTCCCTCTCTCACAGCTTGAATATCACCCAGTAGATCAACTGCAAATCTGACATTCACACCAGCAACACCGATCACTTCTAATTTTCTAATCGATGGCAATTTTTGAAGAAAGCTTTGTAACTGTTTAAAACGCGCAAAGTTTCCAATATTAGATACCTGAATAAAAATCTGATTACTCTCTGCTGCTTCAACCACACAGTGAGTGGCACAAAGTTGTTCGGCCAGGCTTTCAGTGATAGCTGATAACAGAGACTCTGCATCCTGGCCGACCAATTCGAAAGTCTGCTCACTGGAATCATTCAGATAACTAAACTTCGCCTGCCATATATCCTGCTGCTGACTGACTCTTCCTAGCAGGATTGTACCCGCACCATAACGCTGACTTGCCGCCCTCACTGGCTCACTAAAACGTCCCCAGACATCACTTAACTCAACATTAAGTTCATCTTCTAAATCCATTAAAGGCAAGATAACGGGAAGTCCTAATCGTACTGCATTCTGTTTGACTACCTCTGACATTAATTCTGCCGGATCATCCTTAATAATTCGGCGCTCCAGAGTCGTTGCAGCAACATCCGCTGGCTCCAGTTGAGGCGCAGTAGTCTGACCTTCAACCGCCAGCCACAACATAGTTACCGGTCGATCACTCCCCCAGATAGGCATACCAGCCTGTTGGATCAAATCATCAATAAGTCGCGGTTCAAAGTCCAGAATGAGTTGAAATCCCTGTTCTTCACCGGGCTCCGCATGATTTGTATATTCATAACGTTGTAGATAAACTTTAACCTTTTTGTATGCTTGCTGTACTTCATGGGCTTCAAGCACTTTGCGACTTCCGCTCTTACGAACCAACACCTCTTTAAAAGACGACAATACCGCTTTCCACAGATTTCGATCAGAATGGTCGTCAACTTCTGTCTGTACCCTATAGAGCCCCTGTACCTCAATAGCAAAGCTGGTTGATGGTGAAACAACTAACATCAGCAATAAAGTGACTATTTTTATGTTGCTTGCTAAAAGCTTTGTAGTTGTCAATAAATACCCCATTGTTTATCCACGTATTTGCAATAATATTCCGTCGCCAATAATAATCGATGTTTAGGCTAGAACCAATAAAGATTTCAGTGATTATCATCACTAAGTCATTCTGCTGTATAAAATACAGCCAATTTAAATCAATTAGTTACAATTTGTAACCAAAATAAAAAAATCTAACAAGAATACGGCAAGTCTTTATCATTGGTTTACAGTCACTTAGTCTGGAAAGATTTTAATTTCTACTCAACACTCGACGAGCGCTCCGGTCAGTACACTGATTATAAATTTGACAATAGTTCGTCCCTGAAATCTCTGATTATAAGTCATTAACGACTTTCTGCCGCAAAACGGTCCAGCACAATTCTATTAGTTTAACGCTTTATACTCGGACTTAGCCGAAGATAGTGCAAGTTCTAGAGTTTCTTTGGTCTGCTTGCCGACTAATTTCACCGCAACTTCACCGTCAGGGTTAAGTATATAGTTGGTTGGTAGTGTCGGCGGCAATGAAAAAGGTAAGATTGGAATCGGCTCAGACGCCATAATTGAATAGGCCATATCCCAGGATTTAGCGATTTTTAGTAACCCCTGATTATCTATTTTATCATAACTGATACCAATCACTTTCAAATTGAGTTTATCTGACTCTAGCGAAAGCTGGTTAAGTTCAGGCACTTCTTCTCTACACGGCGCGCACCATTCTGCCCAAAAGTTGATAATCACCCACTGACCAGAAAAGTCTTTTAGCCTGTAATTACCCTCATTGAGTAACCGGAACTCACTATTTGGACTACAGGCCATTAATAGTAAGCAACATGAAATTATAATTTTAGGTAAATAATATGCTATAGTTTTCATTATATTAGTGAGTTTAACTCTTATATGATATTGATTTTGAATAAAAAACTGGTTGCACTAGTCAAAATAGTACTTTAAAAGATACTTAACAAATGCATAAGCCCATATTGCCATCCGATTGCTTCATGTGCGGATATTTTATGCGCGAGCTATGATAACAGCTTCCGGTGTTGATAGGCTATTTTGCTTTCTATTTCAATTTATTGCATAACGCGATATTATTTATCCAGAATATTGACAAATTTTAGTCTAACCATGAGTGAGTAGTGAGGCCTTAGTTGAGAGAGAAAATGCGGGAGTGTTGTTACTAACATGGAAAGCTTAAGATTAACGATTCCGTCGCAACAGGAAGGTCAACACATTCTTGTTGAAACAGACCACAAGCAACTGAATGAATGGCTAAAAGCGCTACCACTCGCAGATATGTCCAAAACTCTGCCAGAAATAACCCGTGCGATCTCAAGTCTTAATCGAACCGATATTAACTATAAGCACCGCGCAGAATTAGTCGAGTTGTTCGACTCAACTTATCGATTAATCCATGACTACTATCGCCCTAAATCTTCTGCAATTTTTACCAACAAAGAGGTAGAACGTAGCAATCAGGAGAAACTACACCATTTGACCAGAGAAATGGCCTTTGCGCATAAAATCATTATTAATGATAGTGAGAATAAAAGACAACTGTGGGGTAAAAACAAAGTCAAAGCCAAGGCAATGGCGTTTGCCACTTTCTACCTGGGTATAATGTTAATTGAGCAATATGAAGAGTATGCACCAGTCCCGATATATCTCTGGCGAGAAATCAATGCCATTTTTGCCCATGCTGGACGGGATGAAATTGAGCACCTTGAAATCCCGACTGGTTGCTCTAGTTGTTTACCCACTATCGAACAAAACTACATAAGAAACTGCCTGATTGCACTAGCCGACCCTTACCATATAGACAAAGGAGAACATTGGCAGGTAAGCCACTATCTGCAAGAAAGAGTACACCTTGTCAAAATTTCAGAAGATCCCGATGACTTTCGTACAGATGATTGTTTTATCATTGATGTATCCAGTGAAAATAAACCCAATTTTGTTACCAGTGAACTTGATGACCCGGAGGATCCTAAAATAAGGTTGTTACTTACCTACGATTTGCTTCGGCAAATGAGATTTGATAGAAACCTGTTTGAGGAAAAAAATAAAGTCATCAAAGGAACCTTCCATCGGGGTATTAACTTTACTTCAGCCATGTATCTGCTGGAGCATCTGGAAAAGCATTGGCAACAACGAATAGAAAGAAGCACTCGTCGTTATCCCATTGTAACCAAAGTGGATGTTGTCTGGGGGATCACAGATATAAGCAAAATACTTGGTCGTGCCAAGCAATATGGTAAAAAATCAATCAGTTTTGAGGAAATAAAATCCGTAACCCAGATAGACAAATCTGAACACCTGGTTTGGGATGCGATCAACGTCAGTAGTGGTGGAATTGGCTTGTGCTCACGCCAATATATGATCCCTCATATAGGGCTTGGCGATCTTGCTCTGGTCAGAGAATATATGGATGGAAAACCAGCCCCACACTGGCGCCTGTCGATATGTCGATGGCATACCGGGGATAAACATAATGGAACTATTCTTGGTTTAAAGTACATTGAAGGTAATTATGACCCAGTCAGATTGATCCTGTATCAGGGTAATAACGACAAAGGTGGCCAACCTGGTATTGTTGTGTCTAATACGGTCGTTGAAGGTAGTCATTCTCCAACTATCATCACTACACGTGGCTCATATCAAGGTGATAGGGTTTATGCAATGCTTGGTTTAAACACGCCAGTAGAAGTTCGTCCCCGAGTAAAAGTAGAAATAACCCCCTGTATTGAACGATTTTTTTATCAGACCTATGAATTACGTGAAGAATTGGCCGATGAAATTCAAGATGAAATATCTGATGTTATTCCCTGGACAGTTATACCTCACGAAAAAGGCAATATTGATGATAAACTGACAGTTGATAAAAACTCGTTATCAGAAACTATTTCTCTTGATAATCTGAGACTACCAGGTGATCATTAAGCGCGCTGTGCAAACTTCCAGTCAGTCGGGTTAAACTACGTCTGGTTTCCTCTGGTAGCTGACAAGAATTGATATCAGTTTGCGCAGGCAGTTGCCGTCCTGAAAGGTCAAATATAGTCGCATAATCTATTTTATCAGCCCGCTTAACCAGACAATAATTACCTTCACTGACCTTAGCAACTAAGCCAGCTTCTACCAGTTTTTCCAACCAATAGATATCACTAATCACAGAACTTTCTCCTTTCTCTGCCTGATGACCTTGGTCATTGAGATAAGTACCACATTGTTGATGCCTGGCCAAGTTTAACAAAAGAGCCACCAATTGAATAAATGGATGTTCACGGTTGCAACTTTCAACAATTTCAAAAGCTCCCAGAGCATGACAAAATTCAGCCCCCAGAAGCACAATACTCCAGCTTAAATAAATCCATATTAGAAATAGAGGAACCGCTGCCAACGCACCAAAAATAAGTTGATATGTAGAAAAACTGGTTACAAATACTGCAAAAAAATACTTGGCAACTTCAAATAGCATTGCGGTAACAACACCTGAAATAACCGCGTTTTTAAGCGCAATCTTAGCATTGGGTATTACATAATACATAACACAAAAGGCCAGACTCGCCATAAAGAAAGGTAGCCACAGAGTTACCCCAAAACCATGCTCGCTGACAACATCAGATATAATTGGTAGTGACTTGATATAAGAAGTGATTAAAAGACTAGATCCCATTAAAATAGGCCCTAAAGTCAATACCGCCCAATAAACTAATAGAGTACGTACCATTGATTGACTTGACTCAACATGCCATATTTTATTGAAACTGGTATCAATAGTACGCATCATCAATAATGCAGTAACCAATAACATCAAGGTTCCCACTCCGGAAAGCCCCTTAGCCTTTCCGACAAACTCATTGATATAATGTTGCACCGTTTCCCCGGTACCCGGGACAAAATATTTAAATAATAGCGTTTGTAGCTGATCACCTAATTCCTGAAAGCTTGGAATAAATGCCAGTAACGCAAATACAACGGCGGTTAAGGGAACCAATGCTAATAAACTGGTCACAGTTTACTCTGCTGCAATTGAAGAACAACGATTTTCCGCAAAACGCTTAAATAAATAAG
>CBDUHU010000047.1:0-12235 GCA_965366725.1 uncultured Kangiellaceae bacterium | reverse complement strand
TCGGGTTTATGCTAGAGAGTCACTTAAATGCTGGAAATCAATCGATCGAGAAGGTTGGGCCGTTAGCTTATGGTGTTTCTATCACCGATGCCTGTATCAGCTGGGAGACAACTCGAAAGTCACTTGAGTCTGCTGCTCGACGGTTAAAAGAGAGGGATATTCATGCGACCGTATTGCGCCAGGGAATTACCTTTTAATTGACCATCCCGGTTAGAAAATTGCTATATTAATAAAGTTGATAGAAACCTTAACCTGGCTGAGCTTTGAACCGGACTGATTCAAAGCTTGTGTCGCCAGAGTTGCACTAGCTTTCTCAGTGATAAGAGAGTATTGGCTAACACTGTTGGTTTATAACCGAATTATGTTCCTGAGCTAATAGCATTTGAGATTGAGTCAGATAGTATCAGCAAAAAATTAACTGATAAGAAATAGGTTGAAGCGAATGAAAGTTATAGCGCATCGTGGTGCCAGCGGGCATGAACCTGAGAATACCTTGAGTGCTATCGAAGCCGCATTGGCTATGCAGGTGGATGCGGTAGAAATTGATATTCACCTGGTGGAAAATGAGTTAGTGGTTATTCACGATCGCTGGTTACACAAAACGACTGACGGAAAAGGTCGTGTTGGTGACAAGCGACTAACAGAGCTACGTCAACTGGATGCAGGAAAAGGTCAAGCTATTCCCACCTTGTGGGAAGTGCTGGAACTTATCGCAGGGCAATGTCATTTAAATATTGAGCTTAAGTCTGAGCATACAGTAAATCCCTTACTAAAATTGCTTAACCTGGCAATAAAGCGATTGGGTTTTAGCCAATCTCAATTCCTGCTATCCTCTTTTAACCATCATTTGTTACAGGAAATAAAAAGTATTGATAGTGGTTGGAGAATTGGCGCCTTAACCGGCAGTCGGCCACTCAGTTATGCCAGGTTTGCTGAAGAATTAGAGGCTTATAGTATTCACATTGACGTCGATTTTATTGATCAGGTTTTTGTTGACGATGCGCACCGACGAAATTTGAAGGTCTTTGTTTATACAGTTGATCATGAGGAAGACATTATTGATCTTCATAAAATGGCGGTTGACGGAATTTTCACTAACTATCCAACTCGTTCTATGGTGAGAATTGCCCATTTAAAAAATACTACCAACTAGGCAATTCTGTTTCTGACAGGATTAAGGATGGTTATCTGGTTAGTGTCGATCTTTGGCTAACTGCACTAGCGAGTTTTTCCAATAGCATTTCTGTTTCTTGCCAACCAATACAGGCATCGGTGATACTCTGACCAAAAACATGCGCTTTTCCATCGACCAATTTTTGATTACCCTCAACTAGAAAGCTCTCAACCATCACGCCAAAAATATCTTTTTCACCAGCCTCAAGTTGAGCGCAGATATTGTTACAAACATTCATTTGTTGGGTATAGTCTTTTTGACTATTAGCATGACTAAAATCGATCATCAATTTGCTATTTAGGTTTGCATTAAGAAGTCCCGTTTTTACTTGTGAAACATGGTCAGCATCATAGTTAGGCGTTTTACCACCACGTAGAATAATGTGACAATCCTTATTGCCTGCTGTTTGAACAATTGCTGAATGTCCATATTTGGTAACCGATAGAAAATGATGGGATGAACTGGCTGCACCGATTGCATCAATTGCAATTCGAATATTGCCGTCCGTGCCATTTTTGAAACCGACAGGACAGGATAAACCTGAAGCAAGTTCTCGATGAACTTGCGATTCTGTAGTGCGCGCTCCAATGGCGCCCCAACTCATCAGGTCAGCAATATACTGAGGAGTTATCATATCAAGATATTCGCCTGCTGTTGGTAGGCCAAGGTTATTGATATCAACCAGTAATTTACGCGCCATGCGCAAGCCTTCATTAATATTACAACTATTATCTAAATGTGGATCATTAATCAATCCTTTCCATCCAACTGTGGTACGTGGCTTTTCAAAATAGACTCGCATAACAATTTCTAACTGTTGCTGGTGTTTCTGACGTAACGCTAGAAGTTTATGCGCATACTCTATTGCAGCTTCAGGATCGTGAATTGAACAGGGACCTATTACCACTAATAATCGTTGATCATGATCATTCAAAATATTATGAATAGCCTGACGGCCATTAAGAACTGACCCGATAGCAGTGGAGTCTAGTGGGTACTTTTCCATCAACGCTACTGGTGGTAATAACTCTTTTATTTTATCGATGCGAAGATCGTCAGTTTGATAAGGCATTATACAACTATCTATTGTTAGCAATTCTATGACTTGAGATTATTGGTTAAAAACAAGCATAAATCCAACACTATCAATAGTATGCAACTATTAGTTATAAATAATACTAACTCTGAAGAGCGAGAGTAGATAATATAGTTGCATATTCAATGATTCATTTTCTACTACAGTTTTTTGATTGTAATAATAACCTGGATATTTGTTATAGTGTCCGTCCGGTTGATTAGTCATGGTTAAAAAAATGCGGTTAAAACGAACTACTTTATTGTTGATAACTTTTATTTTGCTGATTGGGGGCTCTGTAAAAGCAGAACAAACAATGCGCTTAGATTATTTTCACTCGGGTACTGCAAGTGAAGAAAATTTTAGTATTGATCAGCTAATTATTGAACCGCTTGCCTGGCCTGGCAGTAAAGAACAGGCTGAAGATAAGTTGAAAAGAGGAAAGTATCTGTTTGAAGTATTGCTTGAGGGGAAAAAACCAGATGAAATAGGAAAACATTTTTTCTCGCGTAGTTTTTCCAGTATTTATGGTGAATGGGAAACAACTCGAGAAGCCACTCAAATTCGACGAAGCTTTCATGAATCTATCAGGTTTCCTCGGCCACCAGGCAACTTCCGTATCATTATAAAAAAGCGAATGTCAGATAACCTGTTTACTCCAGTCTGGGAAATCGAACTGGATCCTGACGATTATATGAATCATCGAGAGCAGGCTCTTTATCAACAGGATGTTATTGCAATTGAAACCCATGGAGACCCGAAAAATAAAGTTGACCTGCTAATTCTCGGAGACGGTTATAGTAAAAATGAACAGTCTCTTTTTAGCAAGCAAGCCAGGAGTATGAGCAATTATTTTTTGTCCAGTTTTCCTTTTAGTCAGCGACGAGAAGATTTTAATATCTGGGCATTAGCACCAGAGGCCAAAACAAGTGGTGTCTCACGCCCATCCACTGGTCGCTATATTGATTCTCCATTGGGGGCGACTTACGACTCATTTCGTTCCGAAAGATATGTTTTGACCTTTGATAATAAAAGTTGGCGTCGAGTGGCGTCTTCTGCTGCTTATGATGCTGTTATTATTATAACTAATAGCAATACTTATGGTGGGGGTGGCATTTATGGACTTTATTCAACAGCTGCAGCTGGCAGTCAATGGGCAAATTATCTCTTTGTCCATGAGTTTGGTCATCACTTTGCCGGATTAGCTGATGAGTACTTTACCAGTTCAGTTGCTTATCAGACACCTACAAATATCACCGAGCCATATGAACCCAATGTTACTGCATTACTTGAACCGGAAAATATAAAATGGAAACATTTACTCACTTCTGAGGTTCCCTTGCCAACTCCCTGGCCTAAGGAGGCTTTTGAAACTCATTCTTTGAAGTATCAGAAAATTCGTAAAGAACTGAGGCGTAAGCGTCGTCCTGAGTCAGAGATGGACCAGCTTTTTATTGATAACCAGATACAGGTGGAATCGATGTTTGAAAAGCATCAACATTCTAGCAGTGTCGGTGCATTTGAGGGAGCAAACTATCAATCCAGAGGTTATTATCGGTCCTCGATGAATTGCATTATGTTTACCCGGAGTAAAGATTTTTGTCAGGTTTGTTCCGAGGCAATAGAACAAATGATTGATATGCTTACCAGATAGTGGTGTTTGATTGCCACCGTTTATTTGAAGGGAAATTGATATCCGGGGAATAGTTGAGCCAATCAAACGTTGAGAGTTGAACTACTAAATGACTGATGGTAGTGTGTGCGTAGTTTTTATAACCAATGATGGATAAACAATTCTATAAGGATACAGAATGAAAAAGCTGATTACATTTTTTGCATTAATAATATCTCAACCAGCTCTGGCTGATTTTTCTACGGCGCTTAATTTATACTCTTCAGGTAACTTTGAGGGCGCCTATGAAGAGTTCTTAACGATGGCAAAAGCGGGTGAAAAACGTTCACAATTTAATTTAGGCGTTATGTATTATCAGGGGCAACATGTTAATAAAGACATCAACAAAGCCTATGCATGGTTAAAGTTGGCGGTAGACAGCGATACCATTACTCCTGAACAACGAAAAGCTTTTGCCATGGTCGCTTCAGATATCAGCGACAAAAGTAAAGCTGAGCAAGAGTATTCACTATTATCTCAAAAATACGCTACTAGTGTTCTAATTGATACGCTTTACCCTGAATTTATAAAGCCGGAAAATAGTAATGCAGTGAATGCACAACCGGTCGATATTAGCGAGCCCAGATACCCGAAAAAAGCCGCTCAAAAACGGCAACAGGGATGGGTCAGGTTTCAATTTGATCTTGATCGATTCGGAGTGCCCAGAAATATCCTGTTGCTGGAATCATTTCCGGAGCAGGTTTTTGTTCGAGCTGCTGCCAAGTCAATTAAAAAATGGCGTTTTAAGCCTGCTTTAAACAAAGATAAACAACCGGTAATGCAGCCTCAATTGCGTTACACCATGAGTTTTCGTCTGGCGGGCTCTGAGTTTAAGATAAAGGATGATGCTTACCGAAAAACTAAAGCAAAGGCAGTTGAGGGTGATGCTTCAGCACAATTTAAGTTGGGTTATTGGCATAATAAATCGATTCAATTGCCTGAAAAGCTTAATCCAAACGAATGGTTTTTGAAGGCTGCGATTCAAGGGAGTCCCGAAGCTCAGTTTGAGCTAGGAAGAAGTCTGGTTTACGGTCATGGGTGTAAAACAGATAAAAACAAAGGTGTGGAATGGTTGACTCGCTCAGCTGCCAGTGGACAGCCTGATGCCAGACAGTTGCTTGGTTCCCTCGCGGCTCATGTTGACACCCTGGAGTCACATCAAATGGCTGTTGAGTATTTTAAAGGAGAAGACAAACTACTGGCATCAGCTAAGTTGGACTATGCCTGGATGTTAGCGACATCAAGGTTCCCGGAAATAGCAGACCCTGAAAGAGCGATCGATATTGTGGATTCATTTTCAAGTAGTCGCTTCTGGGATAATGCGACTAAGTATGAAATAAAAGCTGCCGCATACGCTGCACTGGGAAATTTTAATAAAGCAGTTAAATTACAACAGCAAGCATTGAGTCAGGCAACTTCGATAAAAGCTGATGTTGAAACGATTGCAACGCATCTTGATGCTTATAAAGCCAGCAAAAAGTGGTTTTAGTTTACCTTGATAATTTGAATCGGCAATAAAATGTTCTATCCAATACAGACTATATCGGCTATTTTCAGAGTAGCCTTTAGCGTCTAATAAAGGCAAAGTTTTTGTTGTGCTGGTTTGCAGCGAATACTGCAAAAATAGTTGTGTTGGATGGAGTGCTAATTAATAAGATGTTTGAGCAGTTTGTGATTGAGTTAAGCTTTTGTTGAGTCGTCATTTACCGCTTTCTGGTCAATTGTTAATGATTAAGCGCGCCGAGAATAAAGGTTTCTACAAGTTTGAAGGGAGAGTCATAGAGTGTTGGATCGTAGTTTTGAGCAGTAAATGCAACCACCATTTCAAATTCCGGGATGATAATAATAAACTGACCACCGGAACCTCGAGTTGAGTAAAACTGAATATCTTTTTCATCGACTTTGAATTCTCCAAGCCACCATTGAAAGCCATATCCGCTGGTATAATCCCACTCTAGTTTTACATGCTGTTTGAGTGAAAGTTCAACCCATTCAGGGTCAATAACCTGAAGTCCATTCCAGCTTCCATGATCAAGGTAGAGTTGACCAAACTTAGCCATATCCCGTGTTTTCAGAAAAAGGCCACTACCACCATTTGCCAGCCCGGTTGGTGTATCTAACCAACGTGCACTTTCTATTTGTAATGGTGAAAACAGATACTCTTCGGCATAGTTTTCAAGTTTAATACCGGTAGTATTTTCTAATAGCTGACCAAGGGCAATGGTTGCCGCAGTATTATAAGCATACTGGTTACCCGGAGAGTCAACCATCGGCAAATCAAGTAAGGCCTTGACATAATCCTGACTATTTTGTGCAAGTCTGGTTAAACTGTTGTCAGGGTCACCAAATAGACGAGTCCACTCATCCCACTCTAAGCCTAGTTGCATGGTCAATACATGTTCTAATGTGATTTGTTGTTTACGAAAATCTGGATTCTGATATTCAGGATAGTCAAAAAATTGATAAAAAGGCGCTTGTATATCGTTAATATAACCTTGCTGAACTGCTATTCCAATAAGTGCAGAGACAAAGCTCTTACTAGTGGAGTGCATAATATGGACATCCAGTTGTTCATTGCCCAACCAGTCATCATATTCAGAAAAGCTGTCGCGAAAATTTTCATGTAATACTAGCGTGTTATTTCTAACAATCGAAAGTGAATCTATTCCGGGGTAAGTTTTGTCCTGTATACCATTTATAAGCTGATTAATTTTACCTTGCTCGAAACCGAAATCGACCAAATGTCCGGTTTGCCAGCCATCATCAATATAGTCGGGAGCTTTGTACTGGTATTCCTTAATGATCGGTTCAGCTTCGCCCTGAGGAGCGGAGCAGGCGCTGACCGTCAAAATAATAAGAACAAAGAGTGATAGGCGTTTAGCCCAGAATATCGACATGTTGACTAATTAACTAATCCCTGAGAATTCTGCGAGTGTATCATATAAAGGCGAGTCAATTTGAAATTGTTTCAGTATCAGAAAACGTGACTACCGAGTCATGTTTGTTAAGTAACCGTGAGAGCATTTGATATTTTGCCTGGTAAACCGCTCTTATATCCGGTTTATGGACGTTTTTTAGTGCCTTACTCAGTGATTTTTGTGCGTTATTCAAGTGACCTAACTGGTATTGAGCGCGTGCCATTCCAGCAAATGTTTCATGTAGGTAAGGCGCCAGTTTGCTTGCCTTTCGATAATAGGTGATTGCTTTTCCGTAATTAGCTTCATTGTAGGCGCTGTTCGCTACACTAATCCATTTAAAAGGATTGGGATCATCATATTGACTGAGCTTCTTACTAATAATGCTGGCTTCTTGATAGCGCTTCTGGCGTAACAAAAGAGAATGGTAATTATTGAGTAGTGTTAGTTGTTCTTTAGTACTGGCTAAACCAAATAAGAAGAGCTTTTCAGCATATTGTGGATAGCCTGCTCTTTCGTGGAGCAATGCCATCATATTGACGGCATGCGGATCGGCTGGTTTTAACTGGTGGGCTTTTTTGATATACCAATAAGCGGCATTATTGTCATTTCCAATAAATTTTTCAGAAGCGATATTTCGATAATACATGGCTTCAAATTCTGCAGTGTCGACTGAACGTAATACCCTGGAACTGGTTTTAGGGAAATAATCGATGACAATTCGGCCGGGAAATATTATAAACTGATCGGTTTTTTTCGGCAGCGGTTCAAACAAAATAGTTCTTACATGTTGTGAACTCAGGATAATATTACCTTCTTTCTGATAAACCGGTTCGGTTTCGACTAGTTGGAATTGCGATTTCACATCGACAATGTCGGCTAGCGTTTTGGTAAGAATAGCCAGAGATAAACAGTTTCCACGATTAAGCGCTAGCGCGTCAGATGCTATCAGAGTGTCTTCATAATAGTTGAAATTACTTAGCAATCCCTCAAGGTATTGATAGATTCTTTTATTGGCAACTAATGACTGGTTTTCAACAGCATTAAATTGGAGTAAAAAACTCTCTCTTTGAGCTTGAGTTAAGTTGAATACATGACTAACAGGTTCAATATTAAGCGGCTCACCGAATACCTCGATACCAAGAATACTCATTGAAGGAGCCGGTTGTGCCATATTGTCCGCAGTTTGCGTTTTCAGATCGGCGGTACTAACACAAGCATTCAAGAATATGAACGGAATAATACTGATTAGTGTGAAACGTCTCATTTTGACAATATGATCTAAATGGTAATAAAAGGCAAGTGCTGCTGATAGCACGGCTGCTCAAAAAGGCAATTCTCAATAAAAATAATATTGATCGATGAAAAACTGATTTTAACTAAACAGATGATCACGGTTAATTTGGTATTGCTTTAGTTTCTTATGTAAATTGGTTCGGTCGATATCCAGAGAACGTGCAACCTGACTAATATTACCATTAAATTTTTTTAGCCGGGAAAGAATCACTTCTCTTTCGGCAGCCGCTCTACAGGCCTTTAAAGTCATATTTTCAGGAATTTGATTATTAGTAAATGAGATGTCGCTTGGTATATCTTGCGGCGCCAATATTTCACCACCTAAAATAACCATTCGCTCAAGAGCATTCGTTAGTTCGCGAATATTTCCCGGCCAATTATATTGGGCAAATACAGTCAAACAGGCGTCATCCATCTTTTTAAACGGAAGGCCATGGCGTTGACACAAGCGCTTGATCAGGTAATGGGTCAACTGGGGTAAATCTGACAAGCGCTCACGCAGTGCTGGTGATTGAATCGGGATCACGCTAATACGATAGTAAAGATCCTGTCTAAAATTACCTTTTTCAACTTCTTCTTTTAAGTTCTTATGGGTGGCAGCGATAATTCTGACATCAACTTTTGTTAGTGAATCAGAACCTACTTTTTGAATTTCGCTGGTTTCCAAAACCCTTAGTAAACTTGCCTGTGCTGGAAGTGGCATATCGCCAATTTCATCAAGAAAAATACTACCTTTATTAGCTTGTTCAAAATATCCTTTGGTAGACTCGGTTGCGCCAGTAAAAGCCCCTTTTTTGTGACCAAAAAGTGCACTTTCTACCAGATTATCCGGGATAGCTGAACAATTAACCGTGACTAACTGGTTGTCTCTTCTTACGCTTAACTGGTGGATTTCATTAGCGATTAGTTCTTTACCTGTACCGCTTTCCCCCTGAATAAGAACAACTGCATTTGTAACTGATACCTTGGCTAACTCATTTTTAAGTTGAATCATGCTGATATGCTCACCAATCAAGCTACGGCTCTGATGATTTTTTTCCAGTTGGTTGAGCCTGTTTTTCAAATGATAATATTTTAGGCAGTTATTAATGGTAATTTGTAATTTTTCTTTGGAGAATGGTTTTTCGAGAAAATCATATGCGCCTAGCTTTTGAGATTCAGCTGCTTCGTTTAAACTCGCATTACCTGACATAAAAATAACCGGAGTATTGATTTGCGCTGCCTGCATTTTTTTAAATAGCTCAATACCATTTTCATTATGCAGTCTGATATCGATTAGCGCACAATCATATACCTTCCTTTGCATGGCTATAAATGCCTCTGATGCTGTGGTTACACTATCAAAGTGATATTGTTCCCTGGGTAAGCAAGCTTTGATACTCAGCAATATATTAGCTTCATCGTCAATAGCGATAATTCGATATCTGGCTGGTCTCATCTTATACTCGTCGAGAGTGATTGATTTCATTGTGCTAGTCACCAACAGTCATTTTTAGTTAGCCATCAAAGGTAAAGTTATTCTAAATATCGCACCAGTATCTGAAGGAATAGCATCAATTTTACCAGCATGATCTAAAATTATTTTTTTAACTATGGCAAGGCCTATTCCACGATTACTATTCTTCTTAGTAGAAAAACCAACCAGAAATATCTTTTTTATTTGTTTCTCTGTTATCTTTGAACCCCGGTTGCAGACGTCAAATTCGATTTCACGCTGGTTGATCACTTTTAGCTTGAACTCCATCTGAATAGACTCCTGTTGCTGGTTTGCTTCAATCGCATTTTGCACCAAATTAAGTAAGCACTGTTTAAATAGCAATTTATCTATAGCAATAGATAGAACAGGCATTTTAGTCTGAGTGCTGATTTTGATCGATAGATTTTTCCAGCTGGCGGATAGTGCCAGAGTTGACTCTTGTAGAAATTCCAGAAAGTCGATATTTTCCAGTTGAACTTCTGGAAGTCGGGAAAACTGATTGAAATGGTTGACCATATTTTTCAACCGATGAACTTCTTCTAATACCACCTGTTTTGTCAGTGTGAGTCTCTGCTCAAAGTCATCCTTAGATTCATTATGATAAGATGTATCCAGGTTACTCACCATCATTTCAATCGGAGTTAACGGATTCTTTATTTCATGGGCGAGGCTGGCTGCGATATGTTGCCAGTTATCGAAATATTCAAGTTGTTGTAAGCGGTTTGATTTTTCAATGTTATTCTGTAGTAATCGATGATAGGCATTGGACACCTTACGACTTAATCCAATAGCTGCTAATAGGGATAAGAATAATATGCTGGCAAAAATAATAAGAAAATAGGTTTGATAAGAGTCTTTAATAACGGTGCTTAATTGATGTGGGTTCTTAAATACCACCATTGCATCTTGTATCTGGAAAAAACGATATTTATATTCTTCCTGATTCTCTGGGTCAACTTCTTTAAGCTTTTTTAAATCCTGCTGATAGCTGGTAAGAAATTGACTTGTTTTTGAATTTACCCCCAGGCTGATTGAGCTATCCAGGATCTCATCAAGCAACATATAAGCGGCAATAAATGACGATACTGACAGAGTCAGTATCGCCACAATCAGATAAATATTAATCTTTTTTATTTTCATTGTCAGTGCTCGGGAAATCAATAACCTGAGTGATTACCTTGCTTTTCCATTGTGCCGCAATTGAGTCATCGGTTACATATTCATCCAGGATCTTGTCAAAAAGTTTTTTAAATCTCGGCCCACTACTTGAAATTGTAGCGAGACCATCGGCTCCAACAGGAATAGCGTTAGGTGTTAAGTTATTGCCTATTGGTTTTCCATGGTGAGTAGATAATAATTTTGAGTTATCAGTTTTATCATAACCATTACTCGTTCTTATCCAGTCTTTGATCTTTTCAACGCGTTCACCCTCAATTGGATTAAATATCACTTGAAAAGAAAGCTCAAGTTGTTGTTGATGTTGAAAATATCTGGAGGATATTTGGGTCGAGTCAGATATTGAGGAAATATAAGAGAAAAGCGCGCTCTCATTTTTCTTAATTAATTTTTCTGTACCGCGAGGGCTGATGTGAGTCAGTTGATAATGTTCATCCCAAAGATCATAGGTTATCATGATACTTTGCGAGCGTTGGCGAATTAATTTCTGGTTATGGTTAACCAGAATAATGATATCAATCACATTTGGCAGGCCACTTTTAAGTTCTGTCGCTAATAACTTTTGAGGGTAATGAATACGCTCAATCTTTGTATAAATGTGGTTGGCATGTTTGGTTACTTTGATATCCGCAGCAGTTGCAGCTTGAATATAGGAAGCACAAATAATAGTAATAATCGTTAATGGAAAAAGTTTCAAAATAACTCTCCCCAATTTTTCTGATAACTCAACGAAAAGCTCAGAATTAACTTATCTGTCTGATAAATATAGGAAGCGCCTAGAACAATATCTTCTGAGCTGGTACCTCTAACCGGTAAGCCCAAACTGTATTTCCAACCAGCATATTTTCCTTGACGACTATTATTGATATCAATATCACTAAGTTGTAATGATAGATGCGGATTGAACCTGTCACTGATTGGGCTATTATCTGTCTTTTCTACATATGAGTCGTAAACAGAATAACTGAAGACTTTATTCTGGTTTAATGGAATATGATTCTGGTAACCCAGTGTTAAGCTGCGAGGAATATCCAGGTATTGATTTTCAGACTTAAACTTTCCCTGATTTAGGCCGTTAAGTTGGGCAACAAAAGTATTGCCCTGAGTTGGAAATATACGGTCATCAGTAGAGTCCCAACCGTAGATCAAGTTGACTTGTTGCTTAGTTGTTTTTGTTTCATGATAGCCTACTTCCAGATAGGAGTGGCTGGCAAAACGTTTTCCCAGGGATAATGCATAGGAGGCATAGTTAGTTTGGGACTGGTTAGTTGAGTTTTTCTCACCATCAATATCGATAAAATAGCTATCATTAGAAACCTTACTTTTCAGATGATTGATATTGGCCTTAAGGTAGTAGCGGACTGAGTCAAATAAATGAGGATCATAATAAGCAATACCAACGCTATGACTTTCGAATCGACTGTCATTGTCCTGATAATATACAATATCT
>CBDUHU010000046.1:0-12304 GCA_965366725.1 uncultured Kangiellaceae bacterium | reverse complement strand
TTGAGATGGATTGTGATATTTGCAGCGGTAACTAGTTTTTCTGCCTGTGCTCAATCCCTGAGAACTGAAGCCAATGAAATTGATTTAGCCAATCATTTTTCTCAACTTGCTTTATCCTGTATTCACAAACAATACCCTAATATCATCAAGCATATGGCGACAGATTCTTCTCAAATAAAAGAACCAAGAGAATTATACCCGGCATTCTATGGTTGTTTTGACTGGCACTCTTCGGTACATGGACATTGGCTACTTGTCCGTTTGCTGCGTGTTCATCCTGACTTAACTAACCAGACCCAGATCATTAAACAACTTTCTCAGAGTTTTACTAGCGATAATATTGCTGGTGAACTCGCCTATTTTAATCGACCAAACACAGGAACAGGTTTTGAACGGCCATATGGACTAGCCTGGTTCTTACAGTTGACTGCTGAGTTACGCCAATGGAATACACCAATCGCAAATCGCTGGCTTCAGGCTCTGAAGCCACTTGAAGAAAAAATTATTGACAACCTGTCCACCTGGTTACCCAAGTTGGCGTTTCCTATCAGAGTTGGGGAGCATAGTCAGACGGCTTTTGCCTTCGGCCTGATCCTTGACTGGAGTCGTATTGCAAACAATAAAGCAATGGAAAATTTACTGATCAAAAAAATAAAATCTTTTTATCTAAATGACAAAAACTGTCCACTTGCATATGAACCTTCTGGTCAGGATTTTCTATCGCCCTGTATTGCCGAAGCAGATCTTGTCAGACGCATACTCAATCAAGATCAATACAGTCGTTGGATAAGCCAGTTTTTACCAACAATTCCTCTAAATGGTAATGGTAGCTGGGTTGTCCCGGCAATCACCACAGATAAGTCAGATGGCAAACTAGCTCATCTGGATGGTCTTAATCTCAGTCGTGCCTGGATGCTAGAGGGGATCGCTTCAGGTCTACCTTCAGATGATAACCGTAGACAAGCCATCTTATCCGCTGCCAATATGCATAAAAAATCAGGCCTGAATGCCATTAACAATGAACTTCACTATATGGGGAGCCACTGGTTAGGCAGTTTTGCAACCTACCTTGAAACAGAGAGAGGTTTGTCATTGTAACTAACTTGAGTTCGGGTTAAATAACTAATCCGGCTCAAATTAAATTGATGGAACCCCACTGATAAATCTTACCATTTACAATGATGACTTATTTTCCATCAGCCTATTTAGTGCTTTTTTTAGCAGGATATCAGTGTTGGCTTGTTCATAAAGATAAACCTCAAGACTGTGAGGGGCAACGGTTACATCCAGCGATTTTCCAACCACCATTTTAGATTCTCCAGTTAATGGATTTTGCCATTCTCCGTTAACCATATATTGATCGATTGAGAAGTGAGCCTCTGTATCCCCTTTATTCAACATAACTAATGCCGTCTGATTAATCCCATCTTTTTGGTATACCCGATAAAATGCCGCTTTATTTTCTGCCAGCTCCAGATTCACCTGTAAACCACGTTGCAAAGCGATAGTATTTTTTCTCAGAGTCGCAACTTTTTTTAGCGCATGACGTATCGGGTGGCTTCTTGCCTTCTTGATGTTGTCTTCCCCAAAGTAATTACGGTTTCCCTGATGCTCGCTGGTTCCTGACATAAACCCCATTTCAGAACCATAATAAATAACAGGTATCCCTCTTGCCGTAAATAACCAGTTATGTGCATCGATAAATCCATTTTGATCAGCCTTCATTCTCGACATATCATGATTATCGTAAAAGGTCATTAATTCGTATGGATTTTTATAAGGGCCATTGGTTAGATGTAGATATGAACTAACTTCAGAATAATCACTGGCTGGGTTTTCAAAAATCTTGAGCATGGTCTCTCTTCCGGGAAAATCTAAAACACTGACATCACCATTTTCGGGTAATGTATGTTGGGCGATAAATTCCGCATCAAATGAATAACTTTCTGCAAACATAAAAAATGCAGGATTCTCCTGACGAATTCGATCACTAAATTTTTTCCAGAATTGATGTGGCATGTGTTTTATGGTGTCAATTCTAAATGCATCGGCTCCTTGCTTTATCCAATGAAGATAAGCTTGCACAAAGTAGTCCAAAACAACCGAATTTTCAGGGTCAAGATCCGATAACTGCATGATATCGGGTTTATTAGAATAAAACTGATGTAAAGGCTCATCCGGTTTTAACTCTTCCGGGGAAAGGTTCTGATGATCTGCCACCAGTTCACCACGTTGATTATATATTTGGCCAAATTTAGGCTGCTGTCCATCACGCATGGTGTATGCAGGCGAACCATGATTAGTCACAATATCCAACACGGTCTTAATTTGATATTGCTCTCTGAGTTGAGTGGTCAGCTGGTTAAAAGAAAGATCCTTAGAGGGTAGGTGTTCATCTACCTCAAAAAAATTAACCCCCCAATAACCATGATAGCCAGTTTTTCCACCGTCTTTAAAAGACTCGCCAAACCTGATTGCCTCTCCACCATTAAAAGCTTCATCAGGTTGATCAACAATTGGCGTTAACCAGATAGCGGTAAAACCCATTTCACTAATATAGTCGGCGTTATTCAATATTCCTTTAAAATCTCCTCCCATATAACCAACATAGGCTTTTTCACCTTTCTCCCCAGACAACATTCTTTGATAAGTTGGATAGTTTCCACCCTGCTCTTGTTGATTATTGGTTGTGTCGCCATCAACAAACCGATCTGTCATCAGAAAATAAACCGACTCGCTGGCAAAAGGTGCCAGAGTTCCATAGTAGGACTCAGCAGCATCTGACTGTTGCGGTGATTTGATTTTACTGGCTGTTTGACATCCGGCTGTTAATACCGTTATTAGAACAAGTAAAACACTTTGGATTTTCTTCATTAGCTCGCTCACAGGGTTAATTCTTCTGGTTGAATATCGATACTCGGGACTATTCCGGTTCCTTCACCCTGAGGGTCAGGAACCCAGCAATTAACATGCTAAATCCACCAATAACCAATGAATATATTGACTCACCAGCAAAAACTTTATTCACCAGAAAGCCAAGTATACTGGCAGCCAGAATTTGTGGAAGTACGATAAAGAAATTAAATATTCCCATAAACAATCCCATCTTTTTGGCCGGTAGTGCATTAGACAACAATGCATATGGTAACGACAAAATAGATGCCCACGCAAAGCCCACTCCAATCATTGGGAGCAACAGCCATACAGGATCTTTGATCAGAATAAAGGCAATAAAGCCGACACCACCGACAAAAAGGTTAAACATGTGAGCAAACCGCAAATTGAACCAACGAACCATTAATGGAATGGTTATCGCAGCAACAACCGCTGCAACATTATAAGTTGACATCAGTATACCAACCCAGTCGGCCCCCTCATTAAAAGCGCTAGACGTAACATCACTAGTTCCATAATGAAATGATGTAATGGCCGGTGTTGCTGAAGACCACCATGCAAAGAATGGAAACCATGAAAAAAATTGTACCGCGGCCAATTGCTTCATCGTTGCAGGCATATTGAATAGATCAACCATAATAATTGAAAAACCATTATCATTACGTTGGCTTTTTTCAAGCATGCCAGCAACTAATTGAAAAATTCCAAATAATAAGATCCCACCGGTTAAAAGTAATAAATTTCGGTCCAGTTGCTCTATATTAATACTGACTAAAACAGTAAAAATCATACCAGCAAACAACCAGATCAATCCTCCCTTAATAAATGCACTAGCGGAACGAAACGGCTCGATGATTTCTGAAGAATTACCCAATGCCTTTTCACTTGATTCAAATGCTTCCATTTCTTCTGGAGAATATTCTTTGGTTGAATAGACTGTCCAACCAACCGCTAACAAAAAGATCGCACCACCGGCATAAAAAGAGAATTTTACCGAGTCAGGAATAACGCCTACTTCGGCACTATTACTAATATCAAACCAGTTCGTCATCATCCAGGGTAATGCAGAAGCAATAACAGAAGCGACACCGATGAAAAAACTCTGCATCGCGTAACCCATACCCCGTTGTTTTTTCGGTAGCATATCGCCAACAAAAGCTCGAAACGGTTCCATCGAAACATTAATTGATGCATCCATAACCCAGAGCATACCTGCGGCAACCCAGAGCGTTGGAGAGTTTGGCATGATAAATAGCGAAAGGCTGGCTAAGATAGCACCGTAGAGAAAATAAGGGCGGCGACGTCCAAGCTTGCCCCAGGTTTTATCGCTCATGTAACCAATGATTGGTTGGACAAACAATCCTGTTATCGGTGCAGCCACCCACAAAATTGTCATATTACTGTAGTCAGCTCCCATCGTCTGGAATATTCGACTGACATTACTATTTTGTAACGCAAAACCAAACTGAATACCAAAAAAACCGAAACACATATTCCAGATTTGCCAAAAGGACAGTTGTGGTTTTTGCATATTTATTTTCCATTTAATAGTTAGCCTATAGTGTTCAGGTTAGCTGGCAACGCAATTTAACCGATTTCACTATGGGATTGTTTTGCTTATTACAATCAGGTGGTATTAGCCACAAGTTGTTCTTTTTACAATCTATTTCATCAAAAAGACACTCTTTTCGATATACATACGTATGCAAATTAAAATCATTTTGAATACGTATGTATAGAGTTGCCATAAAGAGCCAGGTTGTCGTAACTTAGTATTATCAAAAATCGAAACTGCGGATGTAAAGACGCATTGTATTCTGACGTACAGAGTAGAATATGACTCGGATCTCTAACTCTTTGTTTTTAGTAACTTAATCACTACTATAAAGATAAAGCCTCGAGTGAAAGTTCACTCAGATATTGATTCGTTGATTATTTAATATTGTTAGATAAATATCTTTACTGGACATTAAGGAACTTAATAAATAGTGAGCCAACAAGTCAATATTTCAAGTAACAAGCCAAATTCTCTCAATGTTGAGAGGTTTCGCGTAAAAATCCGTAACTATCTTAATTACACATCAGCCGATCTCGGCAATAAGATTGATCAAAAATCATTGCTAAGAGCAACCTGTTTAAGTGTCAATGATGAGATATTTGAACGCCTGCAATCAACCAATATTGAAAAATCCAAACAGAACAATCGCAGAATCAACTATTTATCACTGGAATATCTGATGGGTCGTATGCTATCAAACAACCTGCACAATATGGCTTTGTTTGACACAGTAAAAGAGGCGATTAAGAGCTTTGGTTTTGAGTTGACTGATATCTGTGAAGAAGGTCACGATCTGGCTTTAGGAAATGGTGGTCTTGGCCGGTTAGCGGCTTGCTATCTTGATTCCATGGCAACTATGGATCTGGATGCTATTGGTTATGGAATTCATTATGAACACGGTTTGTTTGAACAACAGTTTCATCATAATCGACAAGTAGAAACCCCCGATGAGTGGCGCGAGTATGGCAACCCCTGGGAGGTTTGTCGGCCTGAAGATGTTCAACAAATCCCCCTTTATGGCAATGTTACAACAACCTACTCGGCAAACGGTGAAGCCAGGCATATATGGCATCCAGGTCAAACTATAAAGGGTGTTCCCTGGGATATACCTATCGTTGGTTATGCCACTAAGACGGTCAATGTTTTACGCTTATGGGAAAGCAGGGCATCCAGTCATTTTGATTGGCAGGCGTTTAATGCTGGTGAATATCAGAATGCTCATGCAGCGCAAACCCAGGCAGAAACAATTTCTAAAGTACTCTATCCAAATGACGAAACCGAAGCAGGAAAAGAGCTTCGCTTTATTCAACAATATTTTTTCTGCGCGTGTTCAATCAGAGATATTATCAGTCGGTATAAAAAGCAACATCCAGATTGTTGGCAGGCATTTGCTGAGCAAAATGTTATTCAACTCAACGATACCCATCCAACAATTGCAATTTTAGAATTAATGCGTTGCCTTCTTGATGAATATTCTTTTAGTTGGCAAGAAGCCTGGCAACTTTGTCAAAAAGTTTTCGCCTATACTAATCATACCCTACTCCCTGAAGCTCTGGAAAAATGGCCGGTTGAACTATTTAGTAAAGTCTTGCCACGACACCTTCAGCTGCTTTACCAGATCAACCAGAATTTTCTCAACAATGAGGTCCATGCTTTATGGCCTGATAATACGGAAATGCGAAGAAAATTGTCGATCATTGAAGAAGGCGAAAGCAAAATGGTAAGAATGGCGCACCTGTGTGTCATTGGGTCATACAAAGTTAATGGTGTTGCTCAAATTCATTCACAACTGGTCAAACAGGATTTATTCCCAGAGTTTAATAAAATATGGCCTGACAAGCTAACCAACATCACCAATGGGATTACCCCACGACGGTGGTTAAGAGCCTGTAATCCTGAGCTATCGGCTTTAATAGACCAGACAATTGGCAATCAATGGACTCGTTCTCTCGACCAGCTCAATCAATTATCCGACTATGCTGATAACAAAGAGTTTCAGCAAAAATTTATGCAAATCAAACGGAATAATAAACTCAAACTAGCCGCTGAAATAAAGAAATTAACCAATATTGAAGTCAACCCTGATGCAATTTTTGATGTGCAAATTAAAAGATTACATGAGTACAAACGACAGCACTTGAATCTATTGCATATTCTTTTGCTATATCGACGTTTACTCAACAATCCTGAAGAGCCAATTCAACCTAGAGTATTTATTTTTGGTGCAAAAGCGGCACCTGGATATTATCTGGCAAAAGAAATCATCTATGCCATTAACTGTATTGCGGAAAAAATCAATAACGACTTAACAATTAAAGATAAATTGAAAGTCATTTTCATGCCAAATTATCGAGTTAGCCTTGCTGAAAAAATCATTCCGGCAGCAGATGTTTCAGAACAGATTTCAACCGCAGGAAAAGAAGCATCAGGAACCGGCAACATGAAACTCTCACTTAATGGCGCACTGACCATTGGCACTTTAGATGGCGCAAATATTGAAATTGCAGAAGAAGTCGGCATGGAAAATATCTTTATATTTGGTCATACCGTCGAACAAATAAAATCTCTCGATAAATACGGCTACCATTCGAAAGATATTTATCATGCAAACAAAGAATTAAGTCAGTGTCTTGACTGGTTGGACTCAGATTATTTTACACCAGGAGAGCCAGGTTTATTATCAGCGATAAAACGAAGCCTGCTCGATGATGGCGATCCTTATAAAGTACTAGCAGATTTTTCAACTTACGTTGAGCAACATCAAGCAATCGATCAGGCATATAAGAACAAAACGGAGTGGGCCAGGATGTCAATTTTAAATACAGCCAGAATGGGTAAGTTTACTTCTGACCGTTCAATCGCTGAATATGTCAGTGATATATGGTCAACTAAGGCAACTCAGGCGATTAATTCAACTGCCAGTCTAGCGGCTGAATAACAGGTATTAATGTGCATCAGAGCCTTAGTCAACATGTAGACGCAATACTTACTGCCAGGCACCCAAATCCTTTTGCATTTTTGGGCCTGCATAAAGAACATAAAGCGGACAAACTGTGTGTTCGGACTTTCCAACCGAGCGCAAAGTCTGTTGCTATTGTTTCCAAAAAGAATCGTAAAACTATTAATAAACTAGTTCAAATAGGTAATACCGGATTATTTACCATAACAACACGTCGAAGAAAACACTTTGATTATTGGCTAAAAATTAATGATGGTTATCAGGAAAAATTAATTGAAGATCCTTTTTCTATGCCACTTGTGCTCGGTGATCACGATATCGACTTATTGCGTCGTGGCGTTCACCCCAGACCTTATCAGGTTCTCGGGTCACACTCAGTTCAACTGGCTGGATTGAGCGGAATATCATTTACTGTCTGGGCTCCCAACGCAAGCCATGTGGCTGTTGTAGGTGACTTTAATCAATGGGATGGTCGTATTCATCCAATGCGGTTACGCCATGACTGTGGTATATGGGAAATATTTATTCCAGAGTTAACTGATGGCAGTCGATATAAGTTTGAGATAAAAAATAGCCACGGAAAATTACTTCCGCTAAAAGCTGATCCCTATGCAACTGAGTCTGAGTATCGTCCAGCGACCGCTTCAATTATTTCTAAACCAATTGATTACCCATGGAGTGATCATCACTGGATGACTTCACGTCAACGCCGGAACGAAAAAGATCAACCAATAAGCATCTACGAAGTGCACCTTGGCTCCTGGAAAAGAAATAACGGTGACTATCTTAATTATCGCGAATTAGCAGCAAGCCTAATCCCCTACGCAACAATGATGAACTTCACTCACCTTCAGTTAATGCCGGTCAGTGAGTATCCTTATGATGGTTCCTGGGGTTACCAGCCAGTAGGACTCTTTTCTCCAACAAGCCGATATAAAAGTCAGACCAATAGCCCCGCAGAAGACTTCTGCTATTTTATTGAGCAATGTCACCTGGCTGAACTAGGGGTGTTAATTGACTGGGTTCCAGCCCACTTTCCACAAGATGAACATGGTCTGGCACAGTTTGATGGTAGTTTTTTATTTGAACATGCAGATCCCGAAAAAGGCTTTCACCCGGACTGGAAGACCCTTATTTATAACTACGGGCGCGCCGAAGTGATTAACTTTCTAGTAGCGAGCGCCCTTCACTGGATCGAACGATTCCATGTTGATGGGATCAGAGTTGATGCAGTCGCATCAATGCTTTACCTAGATTACAGTCGCAAGCCGGGAGAATGGCAGCCTAATATTCATGGCGGCAATGAAAATCTTGAAGCGATTGAATTTATCAGACAGTTCAATCAACAGCTTAGCCTGAATTATCCCTCCGCTTTTTCAGTGGCCGAAGAATCAACCAGCTGGCCCGGCGTTACCGCACCAGTTGAAAGTGATGGCCTGGGCTTTGGCTATAAGTGGAATATGGGTTGGATGAATGATTCAATCGAATACTTTAAACGAGATCCTATTTATCGTCGCCATCACCATAATGAACTTTGTTTTTCATTAGAATATGCATTCAGTGAAAACTTTATTTTACCTATCAGTCATGATGAAGTGGTTCATGGTAAAGGAACAATGCTAAATAAAATGCCCGGAGATAGCTGGCAAAAATATGCAAATCTGCGCGCATTTTATGGCTTTATGTGGACACATCCGGGAAAGAAGTTACTTTTTATGGGCTGTGAGTTTGCCCAGCAAAAAGAGTGGAACTTTGATCAACAACTCGACTGGGAAATACTCAATATTCCTACCCATAAAGGTATCCAGAATCTGGTCAAAGATCTCAACCAGCTCTACCGTTCTCTGCCGGCACTTCACCAACTGGACTGTCATCAGGACGGTTTTGAGTGGCTGATTAAAAGTGACTCAGAAAATTCTGTCTATGCATTTATTCGCAAGGCTAGATTGGAAGAGCCAAACAACACTCCTGATTTAGTATTAGTTGTTATTAACCTGACGCCGCAAACTCATCATGATTTTATTCTGGGTGTGCCTCATGAAGGATTTTATTGTGAGCGACTTAATAGCGATTCTTCTTTATATGGCGGTAGTAATCAAGGAAATTTGGGGGGGATTTATAGCCGGCCTGAGGCCGTCAATAAATATGATCATTCAATTTGTATTACCCTACCGCCTCTATCAACTGTTATTTTTGAGCGGCAATAACAATGATGGAACTTTTATATTCAACACAAACAGTACAGCCCGGTCGTCACTATCCGCTCGGTGCGACGGTCGATAGTTCAGGTACAAACTTCGCATTATTCTCAGCAAATGCACGTAAAGTTAAACTCTGTTTATTTGATGAAACAGGAAAGACTGAAGTACAACGAGTTTCACTGACTAAGTCAAATGGCGATATCTGGCATTGTTATATTCCAGAATTAAAATCTGGCACTTTATATGGCTATCGAGTTGATGGCCCTTATGAGCCACAAAACGGCCATCGATTTAACCCCAATAAATTATTACTCGACCCCTATGCCCGACAATTAAAAGGGGAGTTTATCTGGAATGAAGCTCACCTGGGATATCAACAGAATAAGGATGAGCAGGACTTATTACCTGACACAAAGGACAATGCCAACTATTTACCTAAATGCGTGGTTACCCAACCTCTGGAAAAATCTCGTAATGGGCTGAAGAAAACTGCATCTTCTGATAACCAAACGCCGATTATTTATGAAATGCATGTGAAAGGATTTACTCACAATAACCCGGAAGTGGCAATTGAGTATCGAGGAACTTTTAAAGGACTTGCCAGCAAAAGCGTAATCGAATATTTACAGCGCTTATCCATTACCGCCATTGAGTTAATGCCAGTTTGCGCCTATTTTGATGAGCCTGGATTATT
This sequence comes from uncultured Kangiellaceae bacterium, assembly GCA_965366725.1. Taxonomy (GTDB): domain Bacteria; phylum Pseudomonadota; class Gammaproteobacteria; order Enterobacterales; family Kangiellaceae; genus Aliikangiella. The sequence goes on along the minus strand of CBDUHU010000046.1, from coordinate 1,997 downwards.
AAAAAGTAAACTCAAAAACTACTGGGGATATAACAGCATTGGATTTTTTATTCCGGAGCCTCGCTATTGCTATTCAAATGACTTAAATGAATTCAGGCAGATGGTAGAAAAAATTCACCAGGCAGGTATCCAAGTAATTCTTGATGTCGTGTATAACCACACTGCTGAAGGCGATCAGCTTGGTCCAACCTATAGTTTCAAGGGAATAGACAACCTCTCCTATTATCAGTTAGAACCATCAGACCTGAGTCATTACCGCAACCATACCGGCTGTGGTAATACCTTGAATCTACAGCATCCAAGAGTGATTCAATTGATAATGGATAGCTTACGTTATTGGGTTGAAGAAATGGGAGTCGATGGCTTTCGTTTTGATCTGGCATCAAGTCTTTGTCGAGACTCAACTAATAGCGATGATACATTTAGTTTTAATTCATTGTTAACTGTTATAAAACAAGATCCGGTGTTGGCAAAAGCCAGGTTAATCGCAGAACCCTGGGATCTCGCAAACAATGGTTACCAACTTGGCCAATTTCCATCGGACTGGCAGGAGTGGAATGATCGCTTTCGCGATACAGTTCGACGTTTCTGGCGAGGAGACAATGGACTACTCTCAGAGTTTGCCAAACGGTTACACGGCTCTCATGATATTTTTTCAGAAAAAAATAGTGGCCCGGTTTCAAGTGTTAATTATATCACTTCACATGATGGTTTTACCCTCAATGATCTAGTGAGTTTTGAGCAACCCAATAACATCGCAAATAAAGCTGATCAAGACAATAATCATCATACCAGTCTAAGCGCTAATCATGGTATTGAAGGAGCCACGAATGATCCTGCTGTAAACCAAATAAGAGCACGCCAGAAAAGAAACTTTATAGCTACCTTATTAATCGCTCAAGGCACTCCAATGTTGCTTGCCGGTGATGAATTTGGCAATAGTCAGAATGGTAATAGCAATGCGTACTGTCAGGATAATGAGATCGGCTGGCTTAACTGGAAGCAATTATCCAGTCCGGATAATCAGCAGCAACTATCATTTCTTAAAAAGTTGATAGAGCTTAGAAAAAATAATCCTCTATTTGATAGTCAATACTTTAGACATGGAAAAAACTATTCAGAAAAAACCGGACTCGCAGATATTCTCTGGTTTAACTCTGCTGGTTCAACTATGACGACTGATGACTGGCACAATGAAGATTTGATGTGCTTTGCAATGCTATTGTCAAATACCAGTGGAGACTGTTGGCAAAAAGACAATCCCAATCACATTTACTCATCAGACAATTCACCCGTTGATAGCCTGTATATTATATTTAATGCTGATACCAAAGAAATTGATTTTAGATTACCTGAGTTACCTGGAAGCTGGCAGCTAGTGGTTGACACATATGATGATGATGTCTATGAAACACCACAATTAAACCAACCTGGCTTATTAAAAAAGAGCCCTATAAATAACACTTCAGATTTTCAAACAGGTGCACAAAGCTGCATCATTTTAAGCTACACAGAAAACCGGAAAACTGAAGATTCACTTGAATTAGAATTTGAAAGTAGAGAATATAATTTATGACTCCGATTGAAAAATTAGCTGAAAAAGTTGGTTTTCATACCAGTTATACAAATAGCTTTGGAGAACAAATCTACGCCAACGATGAGAGTAGAGAAGCACTCCTTAAAGCAATGGGATATCAAATCGATACTCCGCAACAGATAGAATTATGTATTCAACAATTAGAACAGGAACCATGGAAAAGTTTACTTCAACCAACTCAGATCATCAGGTCTGAAGAACCTGAATATAGCGTTACTATAACCATCAACAGTTTGTTCAGAAATAAAAATGTAAACTGGAAGATTATCACCGAAGAAGGCGAGGTCTTATCAGGCAGTACTCCGATCAAAACTTTATCGATGCTCAATCAAAAAAGTATTGATAACATTAATTACTGTCGTTTTCATTTACCAATCCCATCACTCAAAGAGGGTTATCA
>CBDUHU010000045.1:0-12368 GCA_965366725.1 uncultured Kangiellaceae bacterium | reverse complement strand
ATTCAAAGAAATCAATAGAAAAGGTGTATAAGTTCCAGCAATCAACACATAAATAGCAGAGTGATCGATCAACTTTAAGATTGGTTTGAATTTTTGATGTGAAACTGAGTGATACACGGTTGAAGAGAGAAACATAAGAACCAGCGAACCACCATATATTGCAACACTACTTACAGCAAGGCTTCCTTCTGCCCGGATCAAGAGGTATACCAAACCCCAGATAGCCATGAGAAATGCCACACCGTGGGTAATCGCATTGAGAAATTCTTCATTGGAAGAATAAGATGATTCACTGGGAACATTCATAAAATGGCTAAAACACAATCAATTAAATTATCGCCATCATACCTTTTCAGCGTACACATGTACACTCTAAGTTTCAGGATAACTTTTAACCACCTGACTAAGCCAAAATTTAGCTATTTCCAGCAGTATTTCTTATAACAAAACACTATTGATTTAAATAGAACTCAGCCAACGGAAGGTCATCTGCAATAGTTATCTTAATATTATCACTTCTACCCAGAACGAATTTAACACTATGGCCGGCATTGGTTAAGGCAGACACTTCATCTGTAATAACCTGTTCGCTTGTTATAGCCTTATCCAGCGATTCCTTAAGAATGGCAAAACTGGCCAATTGCGGCGTATATGCCTTAACTACGGTGTCACGATCAATCACCGATTCAACTTGTTGCTTACCATTAATTTTTTGCAGAGTATCAACCACCGGTGCAGCCAACAGGCAAGGTGTATTGTTATTCATATATGTATTTAACAGGCTATCCAGATCACTCTGACGGATACAGGGGCGCGCAGCATCGTGTACCATCACAGCCACGTCATCAGTGAGGCCTCCGTCATACAGGTAATTCAGCGCATTTACTACCGAATTGATTCGTTCTTTACCACCATCAACAATATGTAATTTTTCGTTTCCCAAATTTTCCAATTGGCGATAATGTTGATCCTCTGGAGAAGTCACCAGCACCACTAATTCGGCAGGTTGATATGAGAGGAATTTTTCCAGAGTAATATCCAGAACTGTTTTTTGATTTATTTTTAGGTACTGCTTCGGTAGTTCTCCGCCCATTCGACGCCCAACTCCAGCGGCAGGAATAATCACAACAACTCCACTAATCTGTGAAAAATCACATGAGTTTAAACTTCTGGTGACCAATATATCATCCCCCTAATCAGCTGTTATTCAATGAATTCAATACATACCTAGTTTTTTTCTTTTGGTATGATGCGATAGAATGTTTCATCAGGTTTAACCAGACCAAGCTGCTCTCTTGCTCTTTCTTCTAATGCATCAGGGTTAGTGCGTAATAATAGAATTTCTTTTTTAAGTGCGCGATTTCTTTCTTCTAGCAGTCTATTTTGTTCTTTTTGTTCACTGATTTTATTTTTTAAAGATTCGATTTCACGGTAGCTGCGCTCTCCCCACCAGATTCGGTACTGGAGTATGCAGATGAGAATAAATAATATTGCGGCTAGTATTTTCATGTTTAGTGAGAGTTATACTACCAAAAGTCTATTAAACAGGAAATAGAAGCAGTCAAATGATTGAAAGAGCAAGCTTATGCCTGCTCGATCAATTTAGCTGCAGTTAAAAACAGTTAAAAGCATCCTTTCCTGGATAAATTGCTTTTTCACCGAGTGCCTGCTCTATTCTTAATAACTGATTATATTTAGCAACTCGATCACTTCGGCACAAAGAACCGGTTTTTATTTGTCCAGCACTAACAGCAACAGCCAAATCTGCAATTGTTGTATCTTCTGTCTCACCACTTCTATGAGAAACCACTACGGTATAACCAGCATCGTGTGCCATATTAATTGCCGCAATTGTCTCGGTTAAAGTACCAATCTGATTAACTTTGATCAAAATAGAATTAGCGATCTTCTTTTCAATTCCTTCAGCAAGTATTTTTGTATTAGTCACAAACAAATCATCACCGACCAGCTGAACACGATGCCCCAACTTTTCAGTTAATATTTTCCAACCTTCCCAGTCACCTTCATCCATACCATCTTCGATTGAAATAATAGGATAACGATTAACCCAATCTTCCAGATAGCAGGCAAACTCTTCAGAAGTTAAAGATTTACCTTCGCCAGCCAGTTCATATTTACCGTCTTTATAAAACTCAGAACTCGCAACATCCAATCCTAAAAAGATATCTTCACCCAGCTTATAACCAGCTTTTTCAACCGCCTCTGCGATTGCCTGAACTGCTTCTTCATTTGAGCCTAAATTAGGTGCAAAACCTCCTTCATCACCAACAGAAGTGTTTAAACCTTTGCTTTTTAATACTTTGCTTAATGCATGAAAAATTTCAGTTCCATAACGAAGCGCCTCTGAAAAAGTTGGTGCACCAACAGGTAATATCATAAATTCCTGTATATCAACATTATTATCAGCATGAGCCCCGCCATTGATGATGTTCATCATTGGAACTGGAAGTGTCACACCCTCGCCAATCTGTTTAAATAAGGGTTGCTTGTTATATGCTGCAGCCGCTTTAGCCAATGCCAATGAAACGGCTAAAATCGAATTAGCACCCAGATTTTCTTTGTTTTCAGTATCATCAAGCTCCAACATCAGTTGGTCAATTTTAGCCTGTGACAATGCATCCATTCCCAACAATGCAGGTTTAATCGTGTCGTTGATATTTGCCACAGCCTTAAGAACACCCTTGCCAAGGTACCGGGACATATCACCGTCTCTTAGTTCAAGTGCTTCTCGTGATCCGGTTGAAGCACCTGAAGGCGAACAAGCCAGTCCGACAGTTCCACACTCAAGAATTACTTCTGCTTCTACCGTTGGATTTCCCCTCGAGTCGAGAACTTCTCTACCAATGATATCTACGATTTTACTCATTCTTAACAACCCCAATATGTTATCAATGTTAATGCTCTAAAATTTAATCTATTCGATTACTGCTGTGTTTCTATAAAACCTGCTTTTTTCACTGTGTCATCAAGCGTTTTCAATACACTCAATAATGACTCGATCTGATACATTGGCCAGGAATTAGGTCCATCACTTTTAGCTTTAGCAGGATCAGGATGAGTTTCCATAAACAAACCGGAAACACCGGCTGCAATTGCCGCACGAGCCAATACAGGTACATGCTCTCGTTGTCCGCCAGAAGAGCTTCCTTGACCACCCGGCAACTGTACCGAATGAGTCGCATCAAAAACAACTGGAGCACCAGTTTCTCGCATCACCGCAAGTGCTCGCATATCAGAAACAAGATTGTTGTAACCAAATGAGGCACCACGCTCACAAACCATAATATTTGGATTGCCGGTTGCTCGCGCTTTATTCACAACATGTTCCATATCCCAGGGCGCTAAAAACTGGCCCTTTTTAATATTAACCGGAATTCCAGCTTCGCAGACACGCTGGATAAAATTGGTCTGTCGACACAAAAATGCAGGTGTTTGAATAACATCAACAACACTGGCAACTTCTCCCATTGGAGTGTCTTCATGAACGTCGGTTAACACAGGAACATCAAGTTGCTGTTTAACTTTATCTAATATTTTAAGTCCCTGTTCAATACCCGGGCCTCTAAAGCTGGTATGGGAAGAACGATTCGCTTTATCAAAGGATGACTTATAAATATAAGGAATTCCCAATTTATCAGTCACTTCTTTCATATAACCAGCAGTGTCAATTGCTAGCTGTTCGCTTTCAATGACACAGGGTCCGGCAATCAAAAAGAATGGATGTTCAATACCAACGTTAAAACCACAAATATTCATCATTACTTCTCTTAATTAGTTTTCTTCACTCATTTTAAATTCCCTCGCCGCACTGACAAACGAAGCAAATAGCGGATGACCATCTCGCGGAGTTGAAGTGAATTCAGGGTGAAACTGAACCGCAATGAACCATCGGTGATTTGCTAGTTCTACCGTTTCTACCAGATTATTTGAACTCGAACGGCCTGATATTATTAATCCAGATTTGGCCAACTGTTCAACATAATTTTCATTCACTTCGTAACGATGGCGATGACGTTCATTGACTTTAGTGGAACCATATATTTTTGCTAACTTCGATCCTTTGACTAAAGTTGCTGGTTGCGCTCCAAGCCGCATAGTTCCACCCATATCGGACTCTTCGGTGCGTTGCTCTACCGATCCGTCCTTATTAATCCACTCAGTGATAAGGCCAACAACGGGAGTAGAACTATCTTTCATAAATTCTGTACTATGGGCTTCGCTCAAATTTGCACAGTTCCGAGCAAATTCAATTACCGCCACCTGCATACCAAGACAGATCCCCAGATAAGGCACATCATTTTCTCTGGCATATTGAACAGTCTGGATTTTTCCTTCTACACCACGCTCACCAAAGCCACCTGGAACCAGAATTGCGTCAGCATTATCCAGTAAGCCAACCCCTTTTTTCTCAATATCTTCAGCATCAACAAAATCAATATTAACTGTTAGTCGGTTTTGTAAACCCGCATGTTTAAGTGATTCTATCAAAGATTTATAGGCTTCAGTTAAATCCATATATTTACCAACCATGGCGATGTTAACTTCACCATTTGGATTAGCTTCAGCATACAAAACCTGCTCCCATTCAGTTAAATCAACTTCAACTTCTGGCAGTTTAAAGCGATCACTGATCAAACGTTCAAGTCCTTGAGAATTTAGAATAGAAGGGATCTTATAAATACTATCAACGTCTTTTAGCGAAATAACTGCTTTTTCATCAACATTAGTAAACAATGCAATTTTTGCTTTTTCTGAAGCAGGAAGAGAACGATCAGAACGGCAGATCAAAATGTCTGGCTGTATTCCAATTGAACGAAGTTCCTTGACCGAATGCTGTGTTGGTTTAGTCTTTAGTTCTCCTGCCACAGCAATATATGGCAGTAAAGTCAGATGCATAAATAAAGCTCTTTCACGCCCTAATTCGTAGGCTAACTGACGAATAGCTTCCATAAATGGCAAAGATTCGATATCACCAACAGTTCCACCAACCTCAACCATAGCGATGTCTGCATCGCCCGCACCCTTATGCACCTTGCGTTTTATTTCATCTGTAATATGAGGAATGACCTGAACCGTTCCACCCAGGTATTCACCACGACGTTCTTTTTTAAGTACATCAGCATATACTCTTCCGGCAGTAAAATTATTCGACTGGCGCATTCGGGTTCTCACAAACCTTTCATAATGGCCTAAGTCCAAGTCAGTTTCTGCACCATCATCAGTAACATAAACTTCACCATGCTGAAACGGACTCATAGTACCGGGATCAACATTAATATAGGGATCGAGCTTTAACAGGGTTACTTTGAGACCACGAGATTCCAGTAGAGCAGCCAGAGAAGCCGCAGCGATACCTTTTCCGAGGGAAGAAACTACCCCGCCCGTTACAAATATAAACTTAGTCATTTAATATTAACCAAAATCATCTTAAAACAAATTGTAAGAAATATGAGCTCAAACTATTACAGCCTTTTTATTAATATAAAATAATACTATCAGGCAGGAACAGGCGATTAATTCTTCGCACAGCCAACAGCTCAAGGATAAATTATATACATCAATGTAAGTTAAATAGGGAGTCATCAGGACGGGAAAACATTCTAGCAAATATTTTGTTACTAATCACCTTAATAATGATTAAAGCCGTTTAAAAAACTGGGCAAAATCCATCATTTTGAATATTCTAACAACGAGTGGTGAAAACTAGGGGTATAATCCCAAACAACCGGCAATCACCCGTTCAGAAGGCATTCCTGTAGTCTGTTTTGTAAACCGGCTTCTCAGAGTGATTCTGCGATTGATGTAGGTTACCGCTACTAATCCTGCTTTTTAGCACTCTGCCATAGGGATTCTAATTCTTCCAGAGAGTGCTCACTCAATGCGCTACTTGCACTCGCTTCAACTCTTCTAAATCTTCTTTCAAATTTCTGATTGGCTTTTCTCAAGGCAATATCTGCATCTACTCCATACCACCTTGTCAAATTAACCAGGGAAAATAATAAGTCGCCAAGTTCCTCTTCAAGATTTGTCTGATTATCCTCAAGTGCGGCTTGTCTAACCTCTTCGGTCTCTTCTTCTACTTTACCCCACACATCGTCAATATCATCCCAATCAAACCCCGTTTTTGCAACTCTCGATTGAATCTTATGAGCTCTTTTTAATTCGGGTAATGCTTTAGGTATATTATCAAGAACACTATTTTTGCTGATAACCTTTTGTTCTCGCTCAGTTTGTTTTTGTGCTTCCCATGCCTGTTTCAACTCTTGCTCATTTTGGTAAACAGCATCTGCAAAAACATGAGGATGACGTCTTATAAGTTTGCTGTTAATGCCATCAACAATTGAGGAAAAGTCGAAATCACCGGATTCCTTTCCGATTTGTGAATAAAACACTACCTGGAATAAAAGATCACCGAGTTCTTCTTTTAATCCTGAATAGTCACCGCTTTCAATTGCTTCAACAACTTCATAAACTTCTTCGATAGTAAAAGGTATGATCGATTGGTAGTCCTGTTGGCAATCCCAGGGACACCCATTTTCAGGATCACGCAAAATAGCCATTATCGACAATAACCTATCAATCCCCTGCTTTGAATTGACCAACTCTAATAGGGATTGATCGGGGCTATTTTTATCTGTTGAACTCATTCGCCTGACTCTGATTGAATTGTAAGTACTATTTTCTTTGCACACTGACAATGGTTGATAATTGCTCTATTCGAGTAATAATTCTAGAAATAGCGTCTAAACTGGCAACTTCTATCTGAATATTAATATTAACCATCAGTCTCTTCTTATTTACATGAGTATTCAATGAGGTAACACTAACCTTTTCCTCTGCCATCAGAGTGGTTACATCCCCAAGTAGTCCTTTACGATCATATGCTTTGATCAGCAAATCAATCAGATAACTTTCATTCACTGAGTCGGTCCATTCAACCGTTAGTACTTTTTCCGGTGACGCTACCTGAGAAGCGAGCAAATATCGACAATCAGCACGGTGAATCATTATTCCGCGGCTTTGGGTAACATAGCCAGCGATATTATCGCCTGGAACAGGTTTACAGCAGCCTGCCATTCTGGTGAGCAGGTTACCGACTCCCTCTACCAGAATATCACTTGATGCACTGCGTTTTGTTAACTTGTTTTCCTTATTAATAACCGTGTGTCTGTTGATCGGCTTTTGCGCATCCTGAAGGCTTCTGATTGCATTAATAACCTGATGGATCCCTTTGTCACCAATACCAATCCCGGCAAATAGTTCTTCCTCTTTATTGTAATTAAAATGGCGTGCGATCTTCTCAAAATCAACTACTTGTAATCCATTTTTCTGGACTTCTTTCTCTAAAAGGTTTCTTCCAGCTTGTGCATTTTTATCTTTGTTCTGGTGACGAAACCATTGGTGGATCTTGTGACGAGCACGGGAAGATTTAATATAACCATGATGGTCACTGAGCCAATCTCGACTTGGTCCACCGGTTTTACTGGTCAATATCTCTATTTTTTGTCCTGTTTCAAGAGCTTGTGTCAACGGAATAATTCGCCCGTTAACTTTTGCTCCACGGCACCTGTGACCAACTTCAGTGTGTACCCGATAAGCGAAATCTAACGCGGTTGATCCCTGTGGTAGATCAATCAATTTGCCTTGTGGAGTAAAAACGTAAATACGCTCTTCAACAACCTGATTGCGAAACTCCTCGACAATGTCAGCAGATTCGGTCACTTCATCCTGCCATTCTAACAATTGCCTCAACCAGGCTATTTTGGCCTCATAACCATCACTCGGAGCAGACTTGCCTTCTTTATACTTCCAGTGTGCGGCAACCCCAAGTTCTGACTCCTGATGCATATCAAAGGTTCTGATTTGAATTTCCAGCGTTTTGCCTTCTGTCCCAATAACTGCAGTATGTAGCGAGCGATAACCATTTTCTTTAGGTGTAGCGATATAATCATCAAACTCTTTTGGAATGTGTTTCCAAAGGCCGTGAACGATCCCTAAAACCGAATAACAGTCTTGTATTTTGGGAACCAGTACTCTAACCGCTCTAACATCATATATTTCCTCAAAACCGACACGTTTTCTTTGCATTTTTTTCCAGATGCTATAAATGTGCTTTGCTCTTCCTTGCAAATCAGCCTCTATGTGCAGTGGTTTAAGTGAATTTTCTATGGTACTCAATACCTGATTAACATAAATCTCTCGCGCCACCCTTTTTTCATCCAGACTTTTAGCAATTTGTATGTAGTCTTCATTCTTAAGAATCCGAAATGCTAAATCTTCCATTTCCCATTTTATTTGTCCTACGCCCAACCGGTTTGCCAGAGGAGCATAAACATCATTCACTTCCTGAGCGATCCTGTAGCGATTAGATGGTTTGGTTTTCGCTGCATCTCTTAATAAGAACAGTCGTTCGGATAGCTTAATCAATACAACCCGAACATCATCGACCATCACCAACAACATCTTGCGTAAATTATCGATATGACCTGCATCTGAATGATTTGAATAATCGGATTGCAAACTACGGATCGCATCCATAGTTACTACGCCTTTTAATTGGTTGGCAATACGGGATGAACATTTATTCGAGACTTGTTCAACCTGTATAAAGTCTCTTTCAACAAAAGGATAAAGAATTCCAGCAATCAATGTATTACTGTTAACTTGTAAAGATGACAGTATATTGGCCATTTCAAAACCCTGTTTAAAAACAGGGTCAAGCGAACTTTCCGATTTTCGAGTTATGGCCTTTAATAGCTCACTCGCCTTTTCCCATAGCTCTTCTCGTGCTGCAATATAGTCGGGCGTTTCCGCCTTAGCTGGTTTATTTTCTCGTAATAACGACTCTCGCCACTCCGCAAAGTGATGGTCGTCGATATTAATCGGGGTCTTTATATTGTGAACTTGAACCATTTTATTTCCAGTTAAATGATTGTTAACTCAACACTTCTTATTGTTATTAATTATCAGGTAAATTCCATCAATTTCTTTCAAATAATGCAATAGACTCTACATGTGTCGTATGGGGAAACATGTCCATCACACCTGCTTTAGTCAGTTTATAACCTGATTTAACCAATTCACCTGTATCTCGGGCAAGCGTTGCAGGATTACACGAAACATATACTATCTTATCGGCATTAAACTTAACGATATTATTGATCACTTCCAGTGCCCCACTTCTTGCCGGGTCAATTAAAATCTTATTGTACTGACGTTTATTCCACTCTTTGTCAGAAAGGTCAGAAGTTAAGTCTGCCTGATGAAACTCAACATTCTCAAGTTGATTATGACGGGCATTCTGATTGCCTCGGTCAACCATCTCCTGAACCCCTTCAACCCCGACAACGTAACCCGCTCTGGTCGCAAGAGGGATGGTAAAGTTACCAAGCCCACAAAACAAATCGAGCACCTGATCGTCACTTCCGACATCTAATAAGTCAATTGCTAAGGGCACCATCTTTTGATTAATACTGGCATTAACCTGTGCAAAATCAAGCGGCTCCTGTTTTAACTCTACATCAAAATCGTCCAGTCGATAGGATAAGCTGGCTTTTTCTTCTTCCACAGGCCATATTCGGTGTACTGTTGATGGACCTTTTGGCTGTAAATAAATCACTATTTCATGCTGTTGAGCAAATTCAACCCATTTAGCCCTATCATCATTTGATAACGGCTTAAGATGCCTGACAATCAAAGCTGTACGCGTATCGCCATTGGCTACTTCAATCTGAGGAATATGTTGACGACTATCCATTCCATCGATTAACTGGCTTAGGGGTTCAAGCAAATCAGAAACTCGCTCAAGTAATATAGGGCAACCATCTATATCTGCTAAAAAGTTTGAATATTTCTCCCTGAAACCAACTAAGGTTTTTTCTTTCTTAAACACATAACGGACTCCTAAGCGTGCTTTTCTGCGATACCCAATCAGATCCGCTTGTAACGGCTTCAGCCATTCCTCAGGCACTGTTTGTGCAAAATGTTCCAATTGCTCTTTTAAAATAGACTGTTTGTGAGCTATCTGCGCATCACTGGATAAGTGCTGCATACTACAGCCCCCACAAATATTAAAGTGCTGGCATGGTGGCTCAACCCTGTCCTTACTTGCAGTGATGACTTGATGAACCCTGCCTTCATCAAATTTACTCCGCCGATAGGTGTAGAGCATTTCCACTTCTTCTCCGGCTAAAGCACCATCAACAAAAACAGTTTTTCCATCAATTCGGCCTACCCCTCGGCCTTCGTGGGAAAGGCTGTCCAGCTTAATTTTTACCGGTTCAGTGGGTAATGACTGTTTTCTACGATACTTCTTCTTTGACATTCTTGCTTTTCCTACTAAGTTTCGCCCATTCGGGGGTGCTTACTGGCTTAACGATCACGACCGACTAACATTTCTATGCACGCCGTATATCCAGACTAATCCGACATTATACTGAGAATTAGCCAATTATAGTGAACAAATAATATCTTTAGGTTCAAATTTGTCTAAATTTGATTAACTAGAGCAAACTCTCGACTAATAATAGCTAACTCTAATTGCAGTCAATAATATCTTTCACTAATATCAACAAGGCTGAAGCCAGTTACTTGTTGTATTTATGTTATTGCGGGATATTGGATATCATTCAATTTGACTTAGAACAGGTATATAATGCATCTTATAACAAGACATTTAAACAACAGGCTCTCCTCGCATTAATCGGAGCTTTCCAGAAAAAATGTGTGATAATTACTGGATTATAATTATTTTAAAAAAATCGGACTTTATTATTAAACTATCCTTATTCAGTTTGTTCTGGCTTCTCATAGTCACTATACCCGGCGGTAATACTGTCGCTATTGAGCCGATAGAGACTGCTCAATCGGAGCAACTGGATATTCGAAAGATCCCTGTATTTTACCAGTTCAAGGGAAAAGATTCACAAATGCTGCTGGAAGCTCTCAGTTCCGAAGTTATTGAGGCACTTCCAACCTACCAGTTTGAATTGTTCGACATCAGTCGCACAGCATCAACGACAATTGAACAACACATAAAAAATTCACGACATTGCGCAATCACTATAGGTCTCGCAGCCACCCAGCAAGTTGCAGCAATGAGGAGTACAGATAAACTATTCTCACTTAATTTATCACGTCTTCAACTTGACAAGTTGCATCAGGTGTATAGCCGACTGGGTATATTTATTTCAGGCATTTATCAGGAGCAGTCATTTGATCGCCAGCTCTACCTGTCCAAAGCTCTTTCTCCAGAGCTGGACAAAGTAAGCATCCTGTTAGATCAGAGCGACAAGTTCTACTTGCCAGAGTATCAGAGAATTGCAAATAACTTCGATATTGAACTTGATTATCGGATTCTTCATTCAGCGGATACCCCACAAAATTATCTACCAGTAATAACTGCAAAAAATGGCTATCTATTGATCTCCAATAATCAGAGGCTTTATATGAAAGCTAAACTGGCGGGTCTTGTAGTATCATCTTTTCATCAGCAGGTAAACCTGATAGGTGGACAGATTAATGATGTAAAAGCTGGCGCTATAGCTGGTGTCTACACTCCACCTTACAGTCTGGCAGTTGAAGCAGCCAGAGCGATAAAAAAACTGTGTCACCAGGACGTTAATTATATGCCTTCTTATGCCACAGATTTTAATGTAATCATCAATACACAGTTATTAGCCAACAGAACAAAAACGCATAATCAAACCGATACTAATCAGTACCTTTATGCGGAACAACTTAGAAAGAAAATAGAAGAAATGGAAAGCTCAATGTCAACAGAGAACCACTATGAATGAATGGGGAATAAGAGCACGAGTTATATTGCTCGCATTAATTCCAACTGCAATCGTTGCATTGGTAATGGGGGCATACTTTATTGCCAACAGAATGCACGACCTTGATGTTTCATTAAAAGATCGTGGCCAAACTATCGCAAACTACCTCGCACAAACCGCCGAGTACTCTGTTCTTTCAGCAAATTCAGAAGCCCTTTCTAAGCTTGTTTCTAATGCAAGAGATGGAGATAACGATATTTTGGCGGTCGCAATCTATGATAAAAATAATTTATTATTTGCCAAGTCAGGTACGCCGACATTGATTAAACAACTTGTTGCAAAATCTGAGCAGCTTCCACAACAATCGTCAACTGAAACTCTCGAAAGTGGAATAGTGGTACGTGCACCAATTATCGCGCAACCGGATCTTGATGAACATATCCAGTTCAATCAAACAATGCAGCCGAGCCCGATGCTGGGATATGTTTCGGTTTATCTTACTGTCAAAAATGCACGTTTGCGACAATATCAGACGGTTTCAACTGCCGTCGTTATATTACTCATAGGACT
>CBDUHU010000044.1:0-12383 GCA_965366725.1 uncultured Kangiellaceae bacterium | reverse complement strand
AACTTCCCTTTGTAAGCCAGGTAAGCACCAAGAATTACTGTTGCAATAACAAAGCGTAACCAGGTTATGGTGGTTGAATCCATATACTGCAAAAGCCCCTTTAGCGCAATTGGCAACGCTCCCCACAAAACTACTGTGATTAGTGAAAGGGCTAAACCAAGTCGCCATTCGCCGCTGGTGGTATGCATATATTTACTCTTATTCTCAGGGATTGAGGTGATTAATTAGGAGAGATCTTACTGTCTGCAATGTCATTATTCATTGGCATTTCCAGGTAGGGTACGAGCATTGATCTACTCGTACCCTAAGTGATTAGAGTGTTAACTACTTGATCACATCACCATGAATATCTAATAAGATTGGTTCTCCGTAACCAAGTTCCTTTATTCTGCCTAATTGAGTTTTGGCATCACCAACAACTAGATAGATCATCTGTTGTTCATTAAGATACTTCTCAATATTTCCTCTAACTTCTGCCAGAGAAGTGTTTTGAACATAGTCTTGTTGAGTTTCAATATAATCTGTTGGTAGATCAAAACGGCTCATATTTTGAAGCATCCCTAAAAGCTTATCCAGAGTTTCAAAACGGCGCGAATTACCTTTTACTATTATATTTTTAGTAGTACTCAGATCTTCTTCCATAAATGTCTGTTTATAGTCACCAATCAACTGTTTAAATATTTCAAGTGACTCCAGAGTGACATTCGCTCTTACTTGCGAAGATGCGATAAAAGGAGATTGATAACCTGTGGATGGAATATACGAATAAGCGCCATAGGTATAACCTTTCTGAATGCGCAATGTTTGACCCAGACGAGCACTCATCCCACTACCTAGTCGGTTATTAGCGACCTGAATTGGATAGTAATCTTTATCATTTCCCGCAACTGTTGCTTTACCAACCATAAGAACCGACTGCTTTGCTCCCGGTAAGTCGATAAAATAGACTCTTGGTTTTTGTGAAATAGAAACGCTTGGCTGGAGTGGTATTTGTACTGCTTTTCCTTTCCAGTTGGTGAGCATTTTTAATGCGCTTTCAACTTTTTGTTGATCGACGGCGCCGACTATGTGAAAGCTTGTTTTAGCTGGCGATAAATTATTCTGATAGTAGGCCTTTAGATCTTCCAGATTAATTTTACTGATACTCTCTTTTGTACCTCCAGTTGATTTTCCAAGAATATGAGAATCTCCATAAATTAATTTCATAAATGCTTTTGATGCAATCTGGCTAGCACTTCCCTGAGCTTGTTTAATACGAGTTAACCTTGCTGCTTTTAATCGCTCAAACTCTTTCTTATCCCAGCGCGGAGAAAGTAACATTTCGTTTAAAAGAGCAATTGTCTGAGCGAAATTTTTAGCCAGTGAACGACCGGATATTGTAATTGCTTCTGAGCTTGCTTGAATAGACAAGTTAGCCCCGAGCAATCCAATCGCCTGTTCTAACTGTTGTGGTGTTTTTTTGCTGGTACCCTCATTCATCAATTGCGCCATTAAATATGCGGTACCACTTTTCCCAGCAGCATCAAGTACCTGACCACCGTCAATTCTAAGACTAAAGTTTACAACAGGTAATTCTGTTTGCTCTATACCGTAAATCTTGATCCCGTTTTCTGTACTCGATTTCCAGACAGAAGGCACTTTTAATTTCGGTAGCTCAGTTAACCCAGGCTCACTTCGATCATGTTTGGTTTCTGTACGTGAGTACTTTATATTGTCGTTTTCAGTAAACTCTTTTTCCGTACCCTGTTTAATCACTTCCTCAATAACGTTAGCCTTTTGTGAACCACTAACGACAAGATCCTGCTGATTTTTAGGGACAAAACTGGTAATAATTGCAGGCTTATTTTTAATATACTGCTTAAATACACGATTTATGTCGTCTTTTGTTACCGCCGTTATATTAGCGATATCCTGTTTAATATAATCTGGTGAGCCTGCATATTCATTGTAAATGCCTAACTGTAGAGCTTTGTTAAGGACACTTTCAATTTCATAGTAGAAAGCAGTCTCTTGCTCTGCCTTTATTTTAGTGAGCTGGTCATCTGTAAAACCTGATTCTTCAAATTTGACTAATGCTTCTTCTATAGCAGAATAAACGTCATCTAGCCTGACGTTTGCGTTTCCACGAACCCTGATGGTAAACGTACCAGCAACTTCTTCGGAGTCATTCCAGGCTGAAACTGATGGTGCCAGTTTTTTATTATCTACAACCACTTGATATAAGGAAGCCTCTTTTCCTGATGATAGTATTTGAGCCAATGCATTAAGTGCATATGCATCCGGGTGATACTGCTCAATGGTTGGAAAAGTTAATCTTATTTCAGGAAGTTTGGCAAAATTATCCAGGTGAAATAACTTCTTATTTTCAGTCAATGTCACAGCCTGAGGCTTCATTGGAGTAATTGCTTTGCCTGCTTTGATTTCGCCAAACCATAATTTAACTTTCTTGCGTGTTTCTTCGATATCAATATCACCGGCGATAACCAGTGTCGCGTTTGACGGTACATAGTATTGATTATAAAACTCTCTTACATCGTCCAGATTAGCAGCCTGCAAGTCAGCTAAATCACCGATAACAGTCCAGTTATATGGGTGTCCTTCTGGATAAAGTGCTTTCTTTATCACATGCCCGGTATGGCCATATGGACGATTATCGACTCGCTGTCTTTTTTCATTTTTGACAACTTGCTTTTCTCTTTCCAAAGTACCTGCATCAACGGTATTAATCATATAACCCAGTCGGTCAGAATCGATCCATAGAAGTTTATCAAAGGCGTCTTTGGGTACGACTTCATAATAGATGGTGCCATCACTCCAGGTTCCGCCGTTTCGTGTACCACCAAGCTCCGGAATCATCTTTCTGTTAGCCCCTTTTGGAACATTTTCTGAGTCATTAAATGACATATGTTCAAAAAAGTGGGCAAAGCCAGTACGGCCGGGCTTTTCACGATTAGAGCCGACGTGCACAATTGTGGCCATAGCGACAATAGGATCAGATTTATCCTGATGCAAAATAACTTTAAGCCCGTTTGACAACTCATATTGCTCGTATTCGACTTCAAAACCTTTGTCTTTTTGCTGAGTAACTGGTTTAGCTGTTTCTTTAGCTGGATTACTGACATCATTGCCTTGGTTGTTACAGCCGGCAAGCGTTGTCAGCGATAGGAGTGCTGCGCAGATTAACCTCATTGAAATGTCCTTGCTATCTGGGGAGTAGCTTTTTTATTTTTGGTAATCACGAAGAATAATTGATTGACCTTCTTTACTCAACACTTGATGAACCAGTCAACAAACTTAATCGTAACAACAAATATTTGAATTCAATTGAAGGTGGTGAAAGCGGATAAATAAGGGATGTAAATCTACTAATTACCTGACGCAATAAAAAAGCCTGACTATTGCTAGTCAGGCTTTCAGTAATAATGGTGGCCCGGGACAGAATTGAACTGTCGACACAAGGATTTTCAGTCCTCTGCTCTACCAACTGAGCTACCAGGCCACTTGTCTCCCTTGGAGAGCGCGCTATTAAACTAGGATCGGGTTTTAATGTCAAGTAGCTTTTTCAATTTTTTTATTTTTCTATTCAGATCCGCCTTCTGGCTGTATTGGAACGTAGCCTTCAATTTGCTCGTAGTCACCACCAAAGAGGAATTTCTCCATCTCCTGAGTCAGGTATTTACGGCTCTCAGGGTCGGCCAGACTTAGATGCTTTTCATTAATTAACATCGTTTGATGCTTCATCCAGAGCTGCCAGCCCTCAGCTGAAATATTTTCGATAATACGTTGACCCAGATCTCCGGGAACGGGTGCAAAGTTCATAGGTGCAGCTTCTTTTTGCAGTTTTTGACAAAAAATCATTCGATCTCTCTTTTTCGCTTGAGTGTATTTATGAATTAGATGCTAATTTGAAATTGTTTGAACAGAAATTTCCTGATTGGTGTCGGAAGTGCCAGTTCTTTTAATCTATTGATATCATGCCAAGCTAACTCAGTATTCTCTTCTACTTTAGCATTAATTGTATCTTTAGTGTCATATTCAAATACCTTAATCAATAGATGAAAATGAGTAAAAGTGTGGCGAAACTCATCAACCAGATTCTGTTGATCAAGTTTGCAAGTCGTTTCAGGCAAACTCCAGAGCCCACCCCATATTCCACTAGGCGGTCGTTTTACCATTTGTAGCTGACGATGTTCATTAAATACTAAGAGCATTGAGGTACTCCTGGTAGGGATCTGCTTCTTAGGCTTCCTATGAGGATATTCTTCAGTTTTTCCATGAATATAAGCAAGACAACAATCGTTAAGTGGGCAGTCGCTACAGTGGGGTTTAGAGCGATTACAGTGATTGGCTCCCAGATCCATCATAGCTTGGTTAAAATTTGCTGTTTGTCTGGATGGAGTATATTTTTCTGTAAGTTTCCAAAGTTGTTTGGCTACAGCAGATTGACCATACCAGCCATCAACAAGAAATACCCTGGCTAAGACTCTTTTTACATTGCCATCAAGTATCGGGGTCGGTTTTGCCATGGAGAGAGAAAGAATTGCGCCGGCGGTGGAGCGTCCTATACCGGGTAGTGACTCCATTAAATCTATTTCTTCAGGAAATTCGCCGTCAAACTGACTTATTACCATTCTTGCACACTGGTGCAAGTTCCTTGCGCGTGAGTAGTAACCAAGTCCTTGCCAGTGATGAAGAACTTCGTCCAGGTCAGCTTCTGCTAACTGCTTAACTGATTTAAATCGTTTGGTAAATTTCAGGTAATAAGGGATAACCGTTTTTACCTGCGTTTGCTGTAGCATAATTTCCGATACCCAAACCCGGTAAGGGCTAGGGTCCTGTTGCCACGGCAAGTCCTTGCGCCCATGAAGTTTAAAATATTGGAGTATTTTTTGAGCAAATAACTCTGGTGAAATTAGCATTAATTGGGTGCAACCGTAAAACTATAGAATATCGTAATAAAATGGGATGAAAAAAGATAATGTTAACCACATGACTAAAGCCAGCGGAATACCGATACGCATGAAGTCGGCAAATTGGTAGCCGCCTGCGTTCATTACCAGCAAGTTTGTTTTATAGGCCATAGGAGTGGCATAACTTAAGTTTGCTCCAAATAAAACAGCAATGACAAATGGCTCTGCGGGCAAGCCCAACTGACTGGCAACACTGATAGCAATTGGTGTTCCAATTACCGCAGCGGCATTATTGGAGACAATATTAGTTAGTATCGCGAGCAACAGCATCAGCGCGCTTAAAATAACCGGAGCAGGCAAACCCTGAGTAGCAAATAAAAATACCTGGGCAAGATAATCAGCACCACCGGTTTTCATCAAAGCCTCACCGAGCGCAAGACTGGCAACTACAATTAGTATTACCTGGGTACTGAGTGCTCTACCTGCATCTGTCCAGTTTAAGCAACGAGTAACCAGCAATAGCATAACCCCGACCAGTGCACTGATGGCAATTGGTAATATTCCAACCGCTGCAAGACCAACAACCAGAGCCATAATAGTTAATGCGATCGGAGCCTTACTGGTATGAGGTAAATCGGTGGTTGCATCCAGCACCAGTAAATCGCCTCGCTGCTTCATTTCCGCAATTTGATTGCGCGCTCCTTGAACCAGAAGAATGTCACCCACTTGTAAGGTGACATTGCCGAGTTTCTTATAAAGGTCAATTTCTTTACCCTCACGGTGAAGCGCAACGGCCACCATTTTATACTGATCAATAAAGCGAACATTTTTCAGCGTTGAGCCTGCCATTGGCGAGCCGGGTACAATGACGACTTCTACCAGTTGCTGATCTTCAGCGGTAAGGGGGTGCTCTTCATCAATTTGTTGTTTACCGACAAAAAGTTGGGCGCCGAGCGCCTTCTCGTAATCTTTAAGATTCTCTGATGTATCAGAAACCCTGATTCTATCTCCGGTTTTAAGTATGACATCGGGCATTGGCATTATGCGGATGTCAGAGTGGCTACCTGAACGTTGAATTCTCTCCGCCTTTAATGAACCATTGGTATATTCGATAACATCTGCCAGAGATTTACCTACTGCAAATCCATTTTCATCCAATGTCAGGTGAGCAGTGAACAATCGGGGCGCACCATTTTCCAGTATTGAATCTCTTGGCGGTAACATTTTTGGGGCAAGTAGCCATAGATAGATGATAGCTACGACACCAGCAACCATTGCTGGAACTGCGAAGTCGAATAACCCTAAATGTCTCATGCCCTGTTCGGCCGCTACTGCAACAACGAGCAAATTGGTTGAAGTTCCCACTGTGGTTGACATTCCGCCGACCAGAGTTGCAAAGCCCATCGGCATTAACATGCCTGAAGCGGAAGTATTATTGCGTGCGGAGACACTGATCAGAATTGGCAGCATCAATACAACTATCGGTGTGTTATTCATAAATGCTGATAGTACTGCTGCGACTATCAAGGTAACCAGTAACGAAAGTTGAGGACTGGTTTTCCACAGTCTGCCTAATAAACGTCCCACCGGTTCTAAAGCTCCGGTACGAACCAGCCCCTGGCCTGCAATCATGAGAGCACAAACGGCTATTAATGCTTCGTGTCCAAAACCATAGAAAAAGTGGATTGACTCCAGATGTGTGCCATCGGGCTGATGATAAGGAAATATCTCAAATCCGATTGCAACCAGTATCAACACAGCGAGGCAGCTGGATTCCAATCGAATATCTTCACGCCGGAATAGATACAACGCCACCACCGTGAGGATGAGCATTGCCAGGGCATGATAGTTAGGGATCTCTGGAAACATAGGTGAAAGAAATGCTTTTTAGGCTAATGGATTATTAGGACTCTGAGTTAAAACTAACATCTTTTTGGAAATGATCAATAATTTTATTTAGTCATACGGTTATAACCAGACTTTAGCCTGTTCTTTTGATTGGTTTAAACAATGGAATTAATGGAATACTGCATTATCGGTGAAGTCCTTGATATAATCTGACATTATTTGTTGATCGCTGGAATTATTAGTGTCTGAAAATCGCCGAAAAATTAAGAGTTTTGCCCTCCGACAGGGTCGAATGACTGCTGGCCAGGCTGCCGCATATGAATCTATGCTACCCACCTATGGTGTTGATTTTGAAAAGAAAAAATTAAATATGACGGAGTTATTTGGTAACGAGAATCCTGTGACTTTAGAAATTGGCTTTGGTATGGGGGCCTCTCTTGCGATTCAAGCTGCCAATAATCCGGATAAAAACTATATTGGTGTTGAAGTTCATCGGCCAGGAGTTGGTTCATTGCTTGCGCGAATGAAAGAACTTGAGGCAACAAATATTAGAATAATATCTCATGATGCGGTTGAAGTTTTTGAACATATGCTGATCGATGGTTGTTTGCAGTGTGTGCAATTATTTTTTCCTGATCCCTGGCATAAACGAAGGCATCATAAAAGGAGAATTGTAAAAGCTGACTTTATTCAACAAATTCAACGCAAACTAAAGTTAGGTGGTATTTTCCATATGGCAACAGACTGGCAGGATTATGCCATACATATGCTTAAAGAAATGCAGGCTGAAAAAAACTGGCGGAATCTTTCCGAATCTAATGACTATGTTCCTAAACCTGAAGATCGTCCGGTCACTAAATTCCAAAATCGAGGAGAGAAACTGGGGCATGGAGTGTGGGATTTAATGTTTACAAATGAGTTATCAGAACCTAAAGATAGCAAAACAGGAGCTGCTTGATGTTTAAACGAATATCAGTCGTTAAAGCGGCGGATTTAATTGAGAATTATGGGGCAATCGTTGTTGATATCAGAGATCCTGTAACTTACTCACAAGGTCATATCGAAACAGCTTCACGTATAGATAACAGTAATATTCAGGCTTTTTTAGAGAATACTGATAAAGCGACTCCTATAGTGGTGTGTTGCTATCATGGCAATTCAAGCCAGCCTGCTGCTTCCATGTTTGCACAACAAGGATTTAAAGAGTGCTATAGTATGGATGGCGGCATGTGTGAGTGGGTGCTTACTAAAGAAGTAGTATCTGGAGAATAGTTGTGATCGAAGTGTCAATCATCAGCTGTTAATTGTCATGCTAACGCTAGTACTTTGGCGACGAGTTTTCTGATTCCGTTAGCTGCTTCAGAAATATTTGCCGCAAGCATATAGGCTGGCGTAGAGACTATCTTATTGGCTGTGTCGACAACAAACTGATTGACCGGACAACAGATGTGGGTACCGCCCATTGCTTCAATTGTATTTGCTGTGTCGGCATCATCGCCAATCGTGAGTTCTATTGGTTTACCTAAAATCAGTGGGATCATTGCTGGAGCTATGCAGATAAATCCTAGCGGTTTGTTTGATGCTACAAAAGACTTTGCGGCAATCAGCGTATTCGGTTCAAGCTGGCAATCTTTACCATTGATCGCAAAATCGCATAAATTTTTGGCCGCACCAAATCCACCAGGAAATATAATACCGTCAAAATCAGCAGCTTTAAGTTCCGTAATT
This sequence comes from uncultured Kangiellaceae bacterium, assembly GCA_965366725.1. Lineage (GTDB taxonomy): Bacteria > Pseudomonadota > Gammaproteobacteria > Enterobacterales > Kangiellaceae > Aliikangiella. The sequence goes on along the minus strand of CBDUHU010000044.1, from coordinate 3,897 downwards.
GGTTTAATTTCCCCGCGGGCAATTCTCGCTGACTCGATTAGAACATTGCGTGACTCAGTTGTTTCTTCGCCATTAAGATGATTAATGACATGATATTGAGGTATATCCGGTGCAAAACATTGGTAAGTCGCACCATTTTCTTCCAGTGCTAACATGGTTAACACGCTTTCGTGAATTTCTGCCCCATCAAAAACACCGCAACCGGATAATACTACTGCTATAATGGCCATCATCAGTTCCTTTTATTAAATCTCAAACGGGATAAAGTTATCCTAAATTGCCTGAGTTAATACTTCAACTGCAGTTGAAGCCCGAAAACATTGAATATTTGCTATTTTTTGTCCATTTATTGAACAAATAACGGGTAAATGGTTTGCTTGATCGGCGCTCGTTTGAGAAAATACGCACCGTTCAAAATCACACTACCTTGACTCAATTCAGGAGTTTCTATGTCATCTCGATTTCAGTTAGCTAACGCTATTCGTGCGTTAAGTATGGATGCAGTTCAAAAAGCTAAATCTGGCCACCCAGGCGCCCCAATGGGGATGGCTGATATTGCTCAGGTCCTTTGGTGCGACCATTTAAAGCACAATCCAAGCAATCCTGAATGGGTTAACCGTGATCGTTTTGTTCTGTCTAACGGTCATGGCTCAATGCTAATTTATTCACTATTACACTTAACTGGATATGCTTTAAGTATAGATGATTTAAAAGCTTTCAGGCAGTTACATTCAAAGACTCCGGGTCACCCTGAGTTTGGTTATACTCCTGGTGTTGAAACGACTACCGGTCCATTAGGCCAGGGAATCGCTAATGCTGTTGGAATGGCGATAGCTGAAAAAACTTTAGGGGCTCAGTTCAATCGAACGGGTTATGATGTTATTGATCATCATACTTATACATTTTTAGGTGATGGTTGCCTGATGGAAGGTATTTCTCATGAGGTTTGTTCATTAGCTGGTACTTTAGGGCTAGGCAAGTTAATTGCATTTTATGACGATAATGGGATTTCTATTGATGGTGAAGTAGAAGGTTGGTTTAGTGATGATACAGTTCAAAGGTTCCGTGCCTATGGCTGGCATGTTGTTGCCGGTGTTGATGGTCATGACCCTGAAGCGATTGAGAAAGCTATTAAAGAAGCAAAGTCGGAAACCGGGAAGCCAACATTAATCTGCTGCAAAACGACAATTGGTTTTGGTTCACCTAATAAAGGCGGTAAAGAAGATTGTCATGGTGCGCCATTGGGTGAAGATGAAATTGAATTAGTCAGAAAAGAGCTGGACTGGCCTCATGCACCGTTTGATATTCCCCAGGAAATTATGCAAGGGTGGGATGCAAGGGACAATGGTAGCGAGCTTGAGTCAGAATGGAATGACACTTTTATTGCTTATCGCGAAGCCTTTCCTGATCTTGCTTCTGAATTAACTCGTCGTCTGAGTAATCGACCTGCAAGTGACTTCGATGGTGCAGCGCGTGCTTATATCGAGCAAGTTCAACAGGAAAGTAAGAATCTAGCAACACGTAAGGCCTCACAAAATACGATTGAAGCTTATGCCCCGTTAATACCAGAATTTTTAGGTGGTTCAGCTGATCTGGCCGGTTCAAATCTGACGATGTGGAGTAATAGTAAAGGTATTTCAGCCGATGATCCAAGGGGCAATTATCTTTATTATGGTGTTCGCGAATTTGGCATGTGTGCAATTATGAATGGTATTAAACTGCATGGTGGTTTTGTTCCTTTTGGAGGAACATTCCTGATGTTTATGGAATATGCACGCAATGCCATCAGAATGGCTGCGCTAATGAAACAGCAAGCTATCTATGTCTTCACTCATGACTCAATTGGTCTGGGCGAAGATGGACCAACCCATCAGCCAGTCGAACAACTATCTTCAATGCGAGCGACTCCTAATTTAACCACCTGGCGCCCTTGTGATGCTACTGAAACTGCGGTTTCATGGAAATGTGCGATAGAGAACCTAAGTGGTCCAACGGCATTAGTGTTAACTCGTCAAGGATTGCCGACTCAACCGAAAACAAAACAGCAGCTATCTTTGATAGAGAAGGGTGGATACATTCTGGCTGATTGTGACGGCGAACCTGAACTTATCATCATTGCGACAGGTTCTGAAGTTGAACTGGCGATGCAAGCAAAAACAGAACTAGCTAACCAAAAGATAAGAGTGGTTTCTATGCCTAGTTGTGAAGTGTTTGATGCACAGGATGCCAATTATCGTCAAAGTGTTTTACCGGCAAGTGTTACTAGTCGCATGGCAATTGAAGCCGGGCATGGTGACTTTTGGTACAAGTATGTCGGTCTTGAGGGAGAGATTATCTCAATGAATCGTTTTGGAGAGTCTGCGCCAGCATCTGATTTATTCAAAGAATTTGGCTTCAGTGTTCAAAATGTGGTGGCTAAAGCTAAGTCATTGTTAGCCTGACAGGCTATTAGAAAGAATACCCAAGGAACCAAAGTAAAAATTACTTTGGTTCAGTAAAATCCGCTCTAAGCGGCACTAAATATAAGTTTGAGGAAAAGTAATGACAGTTAAAGTAGCGATAAATGGCTATGGTCGTATTGGTCGTATGGTATTGAGAGCGATTTATGAATATAACCGTGAAGATGAAATTAAAGTGGTCGCTATTAATTCATCACACCCGGTTGAAACGAACGTACATTTAACTAAATACGACACGACCCATGGTCGGTTTGAAGCGAATGTTCATGCGGACGAAGGTTATATGGTTGTTAATGAAGATAAAATTGCCATGCTGGCGGATCGAAATCCTGAAAACCTGAAATGGTCTGACTACGATGTTGATATCGTGCTTGAGTGTACTGGGCACTTTACTGACAAAGCAGGAGCTTCCAAGCATTTTGTTGGTGGCGCTAAAAAAGTACTTATTTCTGCACCCGGTGGCGCAGATATCGATGCGACCATTGTCTATGGAGTTAATCACGATACATTAACGGCGGAAGACAAAATTGTTTCAAATGCTTCTTGTACTACCAATTGTCTTGCTCCGGTTGCCAAAGCATTACATGAAGGTCTGGGAATTGAAAAGGGTCTGGTCAATACTATTCACGCTTATACCAACGATCAAAAAATAATTGATAACCAGCACAAAGACTTGCGCCGAGCACGTGCTGCTGCAATGTCAATTATTCCGACAAAAACAGGGGCTGCAAAAGCGGTTGGCTTAGTATTACCTGAGCTTCTTGGTCGTCTGGATGGGTTTGCTTTACGTGTACCAACAGTCAATGTATCGGTTGTTGATTTAACCTTTGAAGCATCGCGTGACACAAGTGTTGAGGAAGTGAATGCGATTGTTAAAGCTGCATCTGACAGTATGGTTCTTGATTACAATGTAGAACCACTTGTTTCAACTGACTTTAATCATATGCCAGCTTCTTCTACATTTGATGCTACTCAAACTCGTGTTAATGGAAATCTGGTCAAAATTTTGACCTGGTATGATAATGAATGGGGTTTTAGCTGTCGCATGCTCGACACAGCTATCGCTATGATGGAAGCTAAGTAATAAAAAAGAACTTCCAGGCAAGGCCTTGTAGCCATCCGGGCAGTCGCAAGATTGTTAGATGACCTCAGGGCTTTTTATTTAGCTACTTCGAAAAGCATTATTATTTAGTCAACAATATCAGCAGGAGCGATGTCGTATCATGTCAGTTTTAAGAATGTCCGATCTGGATTTAGCCGGTAAACGCGTATTAATCAGAGAAGATCTAAATGTGCCATTTAAAGATGGTAAGATTACTTCAGATGTGAGAATTCAAGCTGCCTTACCAACGATAAAACTGGCCCTTAGTAAAGGGGCTAAGTTGATGGTGATGTCTCACCGAGGGCGTCCGACTGAAGGTTCGATGACAGAAGCTGA
>CBDUHU010000043.1:0-12603 GCA_965366725.1 uncultured Kangiellaceae bacterium | reverse complement strand
CTACTTTTTGACCTTTACCTATTGGTAGCATTGAATCCATTATTTTAATACTGGTCTTTAGTTTATCCTTTATGACTGGCCTTATTAATGGGTTTTCAGATTCAGCAAATATAGATGAAGCCTGATCAGTTTCAACAAGTCGATTGTCAGTAAGCAGTTTTCCGAATGGATCAATTATTTTTCCTAGTAACCCTTCTCCAACAGGAACTCTAACTGTTTCTGATGTAGCTAGAACTTCACTTCCAACGTGGATGCCTCTTATGTTTCCGAATGGAATCATTTGTACCCTGCCGTTCTTAAATCCAACGACCTCTGCTTTTACGATACCAGGGGCGTTATGTGAGTATATTTCACAAATTTCCCCTAGAAATACATCAGGCCCTGCGCTCTCAACAATATTTCCTACAAACTCATCCACGGAACCAATTCTGCGTGTAAATGTCTCAGAGTGTATCTTGGCGAGCACATTTTTTTTGAAATCAAGCATCATCTTCATAAATACCTAGCATAAGATTTTTGAAGATATCTAGTTTTCTATCCAGCCTACAATCCAGACTCTCCATATCTGATTCAATGATACAACCACCAAATTTGACTCTCTCATCAATCTTGAACTTTATATTTCCATTACCCAGTGGTGATTTTTTTAATGTCTCATAATCACTTTGGGATATAAACACAGTCACCTGATTGGTATCATTAATCTCTGAAATCGATTCTTCTACTATATTACTTATTTCGATAGATGAATATTTTGTTGAAATTAACTTATAAACAGAGGTATACACAATATCAACGAGCGTGCTTTTCGAATTAAAAAGGTATTGTCGATACTCATCAATAACTTTCAACATTAAATTTTCAAAATTCGTTATCTTATCTTTGAAAATATTATCATTTTCTGTTTTATACTCATCAATTCGCGTATTAATCTTTTGTTTAACAGTTTCAGTAATTTTATTATCAAAATCATTGCGTAAATCTGATATCATTGTTTCCAGTTCGTTTATTTTTGTTTTTAAAGCACTATTTTCATCCTGTATGTTTGCCAATTCGTCATTATCCTGAATATCAGACAGCAATACGTCTTCTTCATGGTTATTCTCAACCCTATCAGTATTCTCAGAATTGATTGATATATGGTTCTCACTATAAAGAGTATCTGACATGTAAGATTTTATGATATGAGCCATTTAATAGTTTACTCTATATATTTTAAATACAGATAATTAATTAATTTTGTATTAATTTTGTCATTTTTATCTACTTTTAAGTCTACTTTATTCGTTGTAAAATAATTTGAACTTATAATTTTCTTTATAATAAATTGCTTGATTTTCAGCGCCTCATCACAATACAGAAATAAAATAAGCTCAGACATTTCGACGGTATTTGTTAATTCATCCGTATAATCTGCCACTCTATCATTTAATATATCAATTTTTTTATCTAGATCATTTTTCTCGAAATATTTTTCGAGCTCGAGTGAATCATAGATGTTATTAAAGTCACCATGATCCAGATCAAATACTTTTGCTGCATGTAATTTACTTTGTAATCGCCTGTGTATATTCTTATCCTTCTTTTTTATATTTTTTAGAATCCATCTCTGATCTTTATTCGACAACGAAGCCAGTTTTAACACAAATATTTTTTCGATAACTGTATTATTATTTCCCAGCATCCTAATTGTCCTTTGAAAACCATTCGGAAATGTCATTTAACAGTTTTTCACGATCATTATTTGATAGTTTACGATTGCCATTGAACTGCTTGAATAGCATAAACAAATTAGTGAAGATTAATAGAGCAACGACACTGGCAGTTACGGTTAATATTGTCATTTGATTAATTCCCACCTTCTCTGCAATTACTGTAAATGGTTGATCATCAATCTTTTGCTTCACAGCGCCTGTTTTTGTTACATCAGTGTTCATTTCAATACCGTTAGATGAGCCGATTAACTTCTCTTCTTGTTTTGATTTATTGTTAGAGAAATCATCTGCGAATATTGCAATATTATCTCCACGATCATAATTAACACCGAGAGCCATTTGTATAACTTCTTTTAATTTCTCAATCTGTGACTCTGAAATAAAATCAGGTACCAAAACACCTATACTGATCGTTTTTATTCTACCAGCTTCCGGTTCTATATTTTCAATCTGCTTGCCTAATTTATATTCAACGTCTTTTGTTTTTGTATTATCAACATTCTTTGTTGTGGTATTAGACTTTTTTGATTCCGAGATACGTTCTCTTGACACTAATGCACTCTCAGGTTCACCTATATAATTTTCTTTGGTGATAAATGACTTAGTATAATCCAGCTCGATATTAACACTTACAACATAGTCTGTAGTTTTAAGGCTATTATTCAGGATTGCGTTTACTTTTTCCCTGTAATATTTCTCAAGTTGCTCGCGCTTAGATAATTTGAGAGCATCCATTTTTGTTTCATTTGTATTACTTGCAGATAAAACAACGCCTGATTGATTAGTGACAATCACATCATCCACAACGAGACCTGCGACGGAAGAGGCTACGATGTTTTGAATGCCGCGTATTTGGTTCGGTGAAAGTTCCATCCCCCTTTGTATAAATAAAACAATTGACGCGGTAGGCTTTTCCTTTGCTGATTTAAACAGTTTGTTAGTCGGTTGGACAATATGTACGCGTGCATATTTTACTTCAACTAATGAAGTTATTGTCCGCGCTAATTCTCCTTGAAGCGCGCGTTGGTAATTTATTTTCTGAGAGAACTCAGTCATACCGAACTCTGAGTCATTAAATATCTCAAATCCAACGTTAGTGTCTAGCACAACACCATTTGACATGAGCTTCATTCTCACATTGTGTACTGAATCCTGTTCAACAAGTATCGATGAGCTTTCCAAATCCACTTCATAAGGGATACTGTTTTCTTCAAGAGCCATTGAAATTTTTGAAATATCTTCCTCAGACAAACCTGAGAAGAGTGTTCCCATGTTACTGCCATATACGTAGATGACCGAAAATATTATTAGTGGAATTGCAGCAATAGCCGATAAGACAAGCAGTCTTGTCCTTCTATTACCATCGAGTTTCTTTATAATTTCTTGGACAGCGACCACATGATGCTCCTAAATTATATCTGCATCCGTAAAATTTCATGTATACCTTCTAACGACTTATCTCTGACCTTTATGAGGGTCTCTAGTGAAATCTTGGCACTCTGTATCGAGAGCATAACTTCGTGCAAATTTAAGTCTTTTCCCAATGCTAAATTATCAATGTTTGTTTCAGCTTCAATTATTTTATTGTTTACATGGTTAATTTCATTAAACAATTGTTGCTCAAATGTCACATTGAGATTTTCTGTAACAGAGTCTAATGACTGTTTGTTTAGCAGTACTTCACTGATATCTATTTTGCTTATTTCCATAGTCTTAAATTACCTCGCACCAATTCTTAAAGCTTCTTCTGCCATCGATTTTGCCGCTGAAATCGCCTTGACATTAGCTTGATAAGCACGTAGCGAATTGATCATACCAATCATTTCTGAAGCAGGATTAATATCAGGTCTGAAAGTATAGCCAGTCGCATCCGCATAAGGATTGTCTGGATCAAATACTTGCTGTACTCTGGTTTCCATAGACTCAACAGACACGATATCTACGCCCAGCATTTGTTGATTTTTTAAATAACTGTCGAAATTATTTAATAATGACGTTTCGGTTTTTGGTGCAGTATAAACTGTCATCGGTTTGTAAACACTTTCACGACTGCCCATTATTGAATTAGCATTAGATATATTTAATGCGACAATATCCATGCGAAGTTTTTCAGCCAGCAAGCCTGACTTACTGATTTCAAAAGCTGTAAAATAATCCATAATTACCTACCACTACGGCCAGTTAATACAATCTTCATGAAGTCACTACGATTCGATAGTGAAGTTAAGAGTGCCTTGTACATAATTGTGTTTTTAGACATTCCAATCATTTCATTATCTAACTCTACCCCTTCTACATTGTTCTTGATCTGAAATTTTCCAGAATATATTTCTGATTTGAATTCATTAAGTGTATTTACTATATTCTTGTTATTTTCTAACTTATGGTCCAGCTCTTTATAAATAGAATCAAAATCTACTTTTTCGGTGTGAAAATTTATCGTGTTTGCGTTGGCAATATTATTGGCAATGTATTTATGCTGCATACTAAGCATGTCTAATGAAAATTTTACGAGCTCCGTTGTCGTATTTGTGAAGTCTACTATCATGATCGTATTCCTTTATTGGATTATAAGCTCTGCATGTAACGCCCCGGCGCGTTTAATAGCTTGTAAAATTGTAATTATATCCCTGCTACTGGCATTGACTTTGTTCAAGGCAGCAACTAAATCAGTAACAGATGTTCCTTCAGGTAAAGATACGGAAATTGGACCCATCTCATCGACATCAATATCTGTCCTCGGAACAACTTGAGTTCTCACATTATCACCTGTAAAGCGCACAAATGTTGGTTGAGATACAAGGTAGTCTGTTTTAATAGCAACCTTCAGCTCACCATGAGTGATGCTGACTTTTGATAAGCTCACATTACCACCTGCAACAACTGTCCCGGTTCGCTCATTAATTACTACTGTTGCCCTGATATCTGGATTTACCTGTATACTTTCTATACTTGTCAGAAAATCTACTATATTATTTTTTCGTGACTCAGGAACTATCACTTCGATTCGGCTGGCATCAATTGCTTTTGCAAAATTACCCTTGAATTTAATATTTAGACTATTCGCCAACCTGTTAGCAGTAGTAAAATCAGGATCGAATAATACGAATTCTATATTGCCAGAGTCAGATAGAATATTGGTTTGAATCGGCCTTTCTACAGTTGCTCCACCTGGTATTGTCGCTGAGGTGGGATGATTTTTTTGGACCTTATTACCAAACAAATCAAATGTGAAACCGCCGACTGAAACAGGACCTTGCGCCAAAGCGTATATTTTTCCATCAGGTCCGGTTAAATGAGTCAACATCAGTGTACCGCCCACGATGCTACGCGCATCACCAAGAGAGGTGACATTAACATCAATTTTATCGCCTGGTCGAAGATAAGGAGTCAGTGTTGATGTAAGTATAACAGTAGCAGTATTTCTACTGCGTAATTGAGTTGGTGAAATGTGGATACCAAAGCGTTTTAATACATTACTCAAAGATTGTAATGAGGCATAACTGCGAGCACTATCACCGGTACCAGCGAGACCAGTTACAATACCATATCCAACAAGGGCATTATCCCTGGCGTTACTCAGCCTACACAATTCCTTGACCCGTACACCGTTAGGTTTTGCATGCAGACCGTTACTGGTTGTAACTACCAGTAGCAGTGCCATTAGTAATAATAGATATTTTTTCATTTTAGAATATGAAATTAAAGATCCGGGTTAAGATGCCTGGTGTTTCACGGTCTGTAAGAAGACCATCACCAACATATTTGATTTTTGCGTCAGCTACTCTTGTTGAAATGACAGTGTTGTCAGATGATATATCTTGTGGTCTGACCCGTCCCTGCAGTTCAATACTCTGTATTTCATTATTAAATTCCAAATCCTGAGCTCCTTGCACGATCAACTCGCCTTTATCTGTAACTTCTATAATTGACACTGAAACACTTGCAACAAACTTTCCGGTGCGAGTTAATGTACCGCCACCATTGAAATCACTATTAATACCTAAATTTGCTGATTCCTGATTACTTCCATTGTTGGCCGTCAGCCCGAAAGAAGTAGCTTTATCAGTCGCAGCATCCGTGCTACTACTAGCAGTTGCTGATTCATATATTAAAACTGTTAGTATTTGACCAATCTCATATGAGCGAGGATCAGTTACCAACCCCTTGTAAGTTGAATCATCAAACAAACTTTGTGCGCTCAATGGAGAGAATATGAGTGTAGTAAGTAAAGTATAAAAAAATATTAAATTACGCATCATTAAATTCCAATTGCTGTGACCTGGCCTGGATTGTTAACAATGGCAGTGAACACTCTGTTTGAACCAGTTCGTTGAACCCTTACTTTATCGCCAAGCTTGCCATCTTCAAGCGCAAACCCTTCTACTAAAATCGTTACATTGTTCTGTTTGGAAATTACCTTAACTGTCTGCCCCTTGAAAACTGGCGGTAATTGTTCAATTAGTGCCTCCGTCAAAACTTCTCCTGGACGCACATCGCGCTTAATACGTAAATTATTCAGATCTTTTAATTTAATATGGCGATTTTTGTATAATGAAATATCTTTTTTGTGTAAGTCCGTTAAATTTTCAGTTAGTTTTTGACCGGCTGATATCCTGGTATTTGCCACGATCACATCTGCCATGATACTGGCATTAAACCAAAGAGGAATAGACTGGTAATGTTTCGTGTTCACATACAGATCCATCCAGACAGGGATACGTTTTTGTATGACCGAATCTGGTAATTTATATTTATACGATACGATTCCACGAGGTATAGATACTTCACGCGTGTCACCTACATATTTGACTGAAAATTCAGCACTAATATTTTCCAGTTCAGCACCAATAGTGTTCGTGATTTCATTAATAATATTCTCAATGTTATATGTTTGGGTTTTTACTCTTACATAAGTATTTTCGGCGCCGGAATAGGTAATAGAAAGATTATCCGCATACTTGCTTATTTCATAAGAAAGTTTATCCCTGTTTAATTTCCTGAATTGATTAGTATCTCCAACGTTCATAACAATCAATGTCGAGAGCTTTTTGATTAACTGATTATTACCGTGCATTTGTTTTACAATATCGACTAAGGTTACATTTGAATCAGACACGACAACACGACTACGCATATCAAGAGTTAACGTCGTTGCATTTGCGTATACTGAAACCACAAAAATACATAAGACGGTTAATGTTTTATCCAGAAACATAATGATTAGTTGTCTCAATATTAAGCTCTATACAAATTGTTAATAATGCCCATAATCTGATCGGATGCCTGTATCATCTTCGAATTCATTTCATATGAACGTTGAGCCAATACAAGTTCGGTAAGTTCTTCAATATAATCCACATTCGATGATTCAACATATCCCTGAGATAATGCGCCCATACCCATGTCGCCCGGTTTGCCATAGATCGGATCGCCTGAGCTTTCTGATGTCAGATACAAGTTATTACCGGTAGACTGAAGTGAGCCTGGATTAACAAATGAAACTAATTCAATTTGCCCTATATCAACAGGATTTGCTTCATCAGGTAATTTCACAGACACTACACCTTCATAGGAAACATAGACACGTTCATAGTCAGAAGGGAGTTGAATCATAGCAGAAAGATAATTTCCATCTTTATCAACTATGAAGCCATCTCTATCGACTTTGAATGTGCCCGTCCTGGTGTAGGCACTTGTCCCGTCTTTTAATTCAACTTCAAAAAATCCATTACCACTCACTGCAATATCAAGCTCAGCATTTGTTTTCTTTAAACTTCCATCCGTGAATATTTTTTCGGATGCGGTTGCCGAAACGCCCGCCCCGATAGTATTGGTGGTTACAGCCATGTCATTTACATTCCTGCTTGTATTTAATTGACTATGCAGGATATCCGCAAACTCGACTTTTGCTTTCTTGTAACCTGCAGTATTTACATTAGCAATGTTATTTGAAATAACGTCGATCTTGGTTTGTTGTGCATTTAGCCCTGATGACGCAATAAACAATGAATCAAGCATGATAATTCCTCTAAATTTAGAAGTTCCCTAATGATTCCAGAGATGATTTATACATTTCTTGTTGCATATGGAGTAATCTCTGGTTCAACTCAAAATGACGCAATGTTTCAACAGCATTTATCATTTCATATGCGCTGTTGACGTTTGAACCTTCCAGGTACCCCTGTTGTATTTCGGGATTTGCCTTTATGGATGTGTAACCTGTTTGGCTCTCATACAATCCACTTGATAATTTCGACAATCCAGATATTTCTTCAACATCAAATTCAACTACAGATAGCTTGCCAACCCGGTTATCACCATCCCAGATTTCTCCATCACGGGAGATTCTCGGGTTTGACGTAGTTAATCTAATTTCCCCAGACTCTCCTTCAACCGGATATCCTGCCTGTGTAACAAGCCGACCCTGCTCATCCATCCTGAAGCTTCCATTTCGTGTATAAGCTTCTCCTTCATCAGTTCTTACCACGAAAAAGCCATTACTGCGGATGCTTAAGTCGAGTGGATTACTGGTCGCCTTTACTGCTGAGGTTGAAAAATCAGTTACATTCTGATATTTCATACCTTTGTTGATAACAACTTTTGGTATGTTGTTATAATTGTCCATCGTGACAAACGCATCAAATGATATGTTTCCTGGCATTTCACGTTTATAGCTATTCGTACTAATATTTGACATATTGTGACTTGATATTGTCATCCTGTTAATATCTTGCATCATGGATAGCTCAATAATATTTACTAATGCTGACATTCTACACTCCGCTAGGCAGATACAACGCCAAATGATTTAATGTTCACTATATTTGAAATCTCAGATATCGATAATATCGACAACTGAGGAATAATTCTGTTTGTGAACTCACGAACATGTGTGCGCAGTTCTGGGGCTGTCACCAAAACTGGAGACAAATTTGCACGAGTCATTTTTTCCACATACGTAGATAATTTTATAAGCAACTGCTCAGCATATTTTGGCTCAAGCACCAGCGAATTATTCTGATTCATAATCCCTTGAGCCAGCTTATGTTCAATATTAGGTTCTAGCGTAAGAACTTGAAGCTCTCCTTCTCGTGATAGAGTCTGACAAATATTGGAGGCGAGCTTCATGCGAACCTTTTCAGTCAATATCTTAATATCTTTATTTGCTTTACCTTCATCAACCAATACTTCAAGAATTGCAGGTAAATTCAGAATTGTGACGTTCTCTTTAATCAAGTTCTGAATTACCTTTTGGATTTCTGAAAGCGTCAATACATTTGGTACCAATTCATCGACCAAACCAGGTTCTTTTTCACGTACCCGATTTAAAAGTACTTCAGTCTCACTTCTTGTAACCAGTTCCGATATGTGTTTTTTGATTGTTTCACTAACATGTGTAATCAATACAGTAGCAGGATCAACTAATGTATATCCTGCTGCTCTTGCAATATCTGACCTGTCCTGCTCAACCCAAACAGAATCAAGACCGTAAGTCGGATCTTTGATAGCATCCCCTTCAATTATTTCCTGAACAGTACCTGGGTTAATCGCTAAATATTTATCAAGAAATATCTCACCACTTGCCACTAAAACATCGTTAACAAATATCTTGTATGTGTTAAGTTCAAGTTTTTTGTCATCCTTAATTCTTACCTTCGGAATAACAAATCCCATTTCTTTCGCATATTGCTTCCGGAACGAGACGATTTTTTCCATGAAAACAGAGTCATCTTCCTCTACAAGAGAAACCAGGCCTTTACCAATTTTTATTTCGATCGGATCAACTGTAAGCAAGCCATAAACATCATCAGAGGTTTCATTATCCAACTCTTGCGCCTCCTCTCTTTTTGCTTCTTTACCTTGATATGCGAAATAACTTAATAAGCCAAAAACCATAAGCACTACGATTATTGGGAAAACTGGAAGCCCGGGCATAAGTAAAAGTGCAGCCAAACCAATTGCGATGAGAAACAGTGTTTTTGGATAAGCTGTCAACTGCGAGGAGATTTCCTTGCTCAAAAACTCATCTGATGCAGCACGAGTAACAATAATGCCTGTACCAGTTGATATGATCAGTGCCGGGATTTGAGTCACAATACCATCCCCAACAGTCAATAGCGTATAGGTCTGAAGCGCTTCTCCCCATCCCATACCTTTCTGGGCAATACCAATAGTCAAGCCACCCAGTATATCGATTAGAATTATAATTATTCCGGCAATAGCATCTCCTTTGACAAACTTACTGGCACCATCCATTGCACCATAAAAGTTACCTTCTTTCTCTATTTCCTTACGACGTTCCTGAGCCTCTCTCTCATCAATAATGCCGATATTCATATCCGCATCAATACTCATTTGCTTGCCTGGCATGCTGTCGAGTGTAAATCTGGCCGCCACTTCGGCAACACGTTGCGCTCCGTTTGTGACAACCACATATTGCACAACGATAAGCACCAGGAAAACAATCATTCCGATGACATAATTGCCAGATACAACGTGTTCACCAACAGCACCAATTACCTCACCGGCATCCGCATCATTCAGGATCAATCGGGTGGCAGCAATATTCAAAGAAAGGCGAAATAATGTTGCAATTAGCAATAACGAAGGAAATGTTGAAAATTCGAGCGGCTTTTCGACATAAAATGTCAATAGTAGTATCAACAAGGCAAAACTAAAATTCGTAACCAGCAAAAAATCCAGCAAGCCTGATGGTATCGGCGTGAATAACACACCCAATATACCAATAACAGACAAAACCAGTATAAGGTCTGTCTGTTTGCCAAATGACTGTCTGAGTATTTCTACCATTGCAACCTCAGGCCAACCCGCTTTTCTTCTTCATGCGATAAGCGATTACTAATAACTTCGCAACCGCCTTGTAACAATCCTCAGGAATAGGATTATCAATTCCCGTTTTACGGAAAAGTTCTCTTGCTAGCGGTTTGTCTTCGAAAATAGGCACGTTATACTTACGCGCAAGGACTTTCATTTTCTCGGCCATATCTCCTGCCCCTTTGGCCAGTACAGTAGGGGCCCGCATATAATCACGTTTATAGGACACTGCGATGGCAAGATGAGTCGGGTTTGTTATTAATACATCCGCATCTGAAACCTGGTTGATTGAACCTGCTCTTTTGGCTGCTTCTCGTTGCAACTCCCTAAGCTTGGATTTAACTCTGGGATCACCTTCTCTACGTTTGACTTCATCCTTGACTTCTCGCCGGCTCATCATCATTTTTTTGGAATAGTCACGCTTGGTGAAAGCAAAGTCGATGATCGCAATAAAAAATACCGCTGCCAGTAATTTCGCATACAAGGAATTTGAATAAGCCAGTAATAAATAACCGTAAGCTTTAACATTAACATCGATCAGATTAAGCAAATCCGGGATAAGTGATTTAATCGCAAAATAAACAATCAATACAAAGATTGTAATCTTTACAATAGTCTTAATGAACTCAAACACCATTTTCATTGAAAAGATGCGTTTGAATCCACTAACAGGATTGATACGTTGTAAATCCGGTTTGATCGGGTGTAATGTAAATACAGGCCCAACTTGCACCATATTACCAATAATGCTAATGACTACCACAGCAGCTATTACAGACCAGAATACAATCAACAAGGCCTGAATTACAATTTCGTACAACAACATCAGCGGTCGCTCGGAAAAGACAATTTGACCCGCCAAATTCAGGATATTAGAATTAATCTTCAAAAACTCTTCCAGTATTTGATAACCAACCATGTATGACATCAAAAGCACAGCCGATAGCACCAGAAAGGAATTCATTTCCATACTCTTGGCTAATTGGCCCTTCTTTTTTGCTTCGCGCAACTTAAAAGGGGTTGCCTGTTCAGTCTTATCCTGATCCTGCTCTGCCATGTTTTAACCCAAAATAGATTGCCAATACTGAAATATGGACATATATATTTTTGTCAGTAATGGAGCAAAGTAAGCAATCGATATTGCTAATACTGACAATCCAACAAAGATCTTGATCGGGATACTGATAATGAACATATTCACTTGCGGCATGGTTCGTGCCGCAACCGCCAGGGCCACATCAAGCAGAAACAACACAAATACCACCGGGGCGACAAGGCCTAAACCAAAAGTAAATATTGCCCCGAACTGTTTAATGATTTCATCAATCGGCATATAACTAATCATTGCGCCAGGCGGAAAAACCTCAAAGGAGTAAAGCAGTCCTTTGATTAACAGATGATGGCCATCGACCAGATAAAACACCATCACCGCCATCATATTGAGCATGGTACCCAACAACGGATCCTGATTATGTGTTACCGGATCGACCAAACTTGCTATACCAAAACCCATTTGATAATCCAACATTCTTCCGCCAAAATTAAATGTCGCAAATGCTGCAAATACGCCAAATGCCAGCATCAACCCAAAGAATGCTTCATAGACTGCAATCTCAAACAATTCATTCACCGAAATACTTCGGAAAATATGTTGATCTTTCAGCAATAAAACAAACATCAAACTCAATGCCACGGTCAAAAACACCCGAATTCTTACCGGAATATTTCCGATCGAAAAAAGCGGTGTTAATAAAAATATCGCACCGACTCGAATTGATATCAGCATTACTGCTAATACAAAATCCAAATCAAAATCCAGTAACATCCTAAAAGTACGTCGGAATATTACCTATTAAAGCTCTTGCGTATTGAATGAGTGTTTTGAGCATCCAGGGTCCAAAAGCAATGATCGAAAATGCAACCGCAATGATTTTTGGAATGAAAGTGAGGGACATTTCCTGAATCTGGGTGACAACCTGCATAATGCTGATCGTTAGACCAACCATCATACTGATACCCAGTATGGGAAGACTGATAAGAATAGCCGTCC
>CBDUHU010000042.1:0-12638 GCA_965366725.1 uncultured Kangiellaceae bacterium | reverse complement strand
TATCGAATCCATGGTCATCTAGATGATATTAAAGTTGATCAGGTGAGTAGAAATAGAGCCAAAGTTAAGTTTGAGCGAGAGTCACCCAAAGAAAATGATACCGACCTTAAGGGTGAACAACCGATTAAATCAAACGTAGAACAGTAGAGAGCTATCGAGGTTTTATTGATGGTTAATTGTCCCAGAGTATCTGCAATACAGATGGTGTCTACAACCGATTTAGAAACTAATTTAAAAGTCGCACAACAATTAATTGTTCAGGCAGTCAATGCAGGTTCTCAAATGGTGTTGTTGCCAGAATATTTTGCGATAATGGCGAGTCAGGATAAAGATAAGCTGCAGATGACCGAGCGTCATGGTAAAGGTAAAGTACAGTCATTTCTCGCTACCATGGCTAAACGTTTTCAATTGTGGATAATCGGTGGGACACATCCAATTGAATCTGTAGATGCAGAGCGGCCTTATGCCCGCTGTTACGTCTACTCGCCAGAGGGAGAGTGTGTTTGCTGGTATGATAAAATTCATTTGTTTGATGTGAATGTATCTGATAATTTGCGCAATTATAATGAGTCTCGTCATGCGAGTGCCGGGGATACTCCCGTTATTTTTGACAGCCCATGGGGAAAAATTGGCCTGGCAGTTTGTTACGATCTTCGGTTTGCTGAATTATTTCGCTATTTTTCTGCGCAGGGAGTCAGTATTATTATGCTTAGTGCTGCATTTACTGTCGCTACTGGAAAATATCACTGGGAAGTATTGTTGAAAGCGCGTGCAATAGAAAATCTCAGTTTTTTGGTGGCATCAGCGCAAGGCGGAAACCATAAAAATGGACGCCAAACCTGGGGGCATTCATGTATTATATCGCCCTGGGGAAAGATTCTGGCGGAACAAACGGACGGTGAAGGTGTTGTCACTTGCTCATTGGATCTGAATGAGCAAAATAAACTTCGTAATGAATTTCCTGCACTCACTCATAGAAGGTTATAATAAAAGGTAGAGCACCGCTCACCGACAATCAATGCATCGTTATCACTATTTTTGCTATCCATCCCGGAGATATGATGGCTTAGTGAAAAGTAAACTTGAAATGGTTAAATATTGGACAGTTATATGAATGATTTACTGGGGATAACCAGTCAGGAATTTTTAGCACCGGCAGGAATCGACTATCGAGATTTGGAAAAGACTCTGGAATCGATGCTAACTCACAAAATTGATTTTGCTGAAATGTACTTTCAAAGCTCACGTCATGAATCATGGGTTGTTGAATCAGGGATCGTTAAAGATGCCAGTTTTAGTAGTGATAAAGGCGTTGGCGTGAGGGCGTTGAGCGGAGAAAAAACAGGCTTTGCTTATTCTGAAGATATCATTTTACCTGCATTAGAACAGGCTGCACAGGCTTCAAGAACTATCGCTGTTCATGGTGGGAGAGGTGGGGTAAACCTCACTCCGGCAAAAACAGTACCGCTTTTATATTCTCAGGATGATCCTCTGATGAGTATGACCGAGTCAGATAAGATACTGATTTTGCAAAAACTCGACAAAATGGCACGTAGTCTCGATCCAAGAGTAACAGAAGTAATCGGCTCTATTTCAGGGGTTTATGAAAAGATTTTAGTTTGTGCCAGTGATGGCACTCTGGTGGGAGATATTCGCCCGTTGGTTCGCGCGAATGTTACCGTCATTATGAAACAAAAAGAGAAAACTGAGCGCGGTAGCGCAGGGATGGGGGGACGGCACGATTACCAGGTTCTGACCGATGAAGTTTTGCAACGGTTGGCATCTGAAGCGGTTCATCAAGCCAGTATTAATCTGGAAGCGATTGCAGCACCTGCTGGAGTGATGCCCGTGGTACTTGGCCCAGGGTGGCCTGGTGTTCTGTTGCATGAAGCAATCGGTCATGGGTTGGAAGGGGATTTTAACCGTAAAGGATCTTCCGCTTTTTCCAATAAAATTGGTCAGAGAGTTGCTTCTTCGCTATGTACAATTGTTGATGATGGCACTATAGCATCGAAAAGAGGATCACTCAGTGTTGATGATGAAGGCACTCCAACCCAGTCCACAACATTAATTGAAAATGGAATATTAACCGGGTATATGCAGGATAAAAAAAATGCCCGTTTAATGGATACTATTTCAACAGGGAATGGAAGGAGAGAATCTTATTCCTGTTTACCAATACCCAGAATGACAAATACCTATATGTTGGCTGGAGAGAGTATGCCGGAAGATATCGTCAAATCGGTAAAAAAAGGTTTATATGCGCCTAACTGTGGTGGCGGTCAAGTCGACATAACATCCGGTAAATTTGTATTCTCAACTAGTGAGGCCTATTTGATTGAAGATGGCAAGATTACAGCGCCAGTTAAAGGTGCAACTTTGATTGGCAACGGACCTGATGTGCTCACTAAAGTAAGTATGGTCGGTAATGATCTTGGACTCGATAATGGCGTTGGAATTTGTGGTAAAGAAGGGCAAAGTGTTCCGGTTGGAGTTGGTCAGCCAACTTTGAAAGTTGATGAACTAACAGTTGGTGGAACTAACTAAAATTATCATGAGTCAGTAATATCAGATTTTTGAGAGTAGTGTGCGATGGTCATTGAAAAAAAACAGAATACAGAAAGTAAAACTGAAGAAGATTTTGTCAGCAAAACTCAATTAAAAAATGAAGCTAAAGCTTCTCAGGATTTTGCTAAACAACTAGTGGCACTTGCAGCAGCAAAAGTGAAATTATTGCCCTTGTCTGATACCACCTTGCATGCAATAGCCGATTACCATAAACAGAGCGGCAATATTGCAAAAAAACGTCATTTAGCATTTATTGGAAAATGTCTGAGAAATGACAATGCTGAAGAAGCTCGCCAGGTTATTATTGAAAATAAGTTTTCACAATTACGTGAAAGTCAGAATCAAGCCACTTCTTCTGCTGAAAACGAAGTTACTGGTGATGTGAAAACTAATAATCAAAATACTGAGCTGGTTCAACTATTGCTCAATAAGGGGGATCAGCAGATTCAAAAGTTGATAGAAGATAACCCCACATTAAATCGTCAGACATTGCGTCAACTTGTTAGAAATATCGGTAAGGCGAATACTGAAGTAAAAGTCAGCCAGGCGACCCAGAAACTGGTAGATTTTTTGGAGAAAAATCAAGTTTCCTGAAAGTAAAATTTTTGTGAAACTGATAAAGTGTAATAGGATACTGTTTAGATGACCCACTCTGAAATTAACCCCAATCGCTCAAAAGAGACAAGTTCGATGACTGAAACTGTTGCTACCGCTGACGATCTGGATATCAACGCTGAAACAGACAAACTTCAATCAATTGGCGATGAATTGATAAAAAAAGCTCTGAATAAGGGAGCTTCTCAAGTTGAAATTGGGGTGAGTAAAGATATTGGTCTCTCAGTTCAGGTGCGTAATCAGGATATTGAGACACTTGAGTTTAATCGAGATAATAGTTTTGGTTTGACCGTTTATTTTGGCCGTAAAAAAGGAACAGCAACAACCAGTGACCTATCTTCCGAGTCACTTAGTAGCGCGCTTGATGCAGCCTGCAATATTGCCCGTTATACTGAAGAGGACCCCTATTCAGGCCTGGCAGATAAAGAATTGATGGCTAATCAACCGGTTGATTTGGAACTTGATCATCCAATGGGGGTTACCGCTGATATCGCCAGAGATTTGGCGCTCGAGTGTGAACAAGCTGGTCTTGATGAATCGGATCTTGTTTCTCAAAGCGAGGGGACGACTTTTGGTAGTCATCGAAACCTGCGCTATTATGCAAACTCTCATGGTTTTTCAGCGGCGGTACCTTCTACACGTCATAGCTTAAGTTGTATTCTGATTGCTCAGGATGAGATTGGAATGCAGCGAGATTATTGGTATTCAATTAATCGTGATGCACAAATGTTGGAAACACCCCGGAAGATTGGAGCCAAGGCTGCGCAACGAGTCGTCGCCAGGATTGGTGGCAGAAAGCTGGCAACAACCAAGGCGCCTGTGATTATGATCCCGGAAATTTCTCGAGGGTTAATCGGAAATTTTTGTGCTGCGATAAGAGGAAGTAATTTATATCGTCAGTCTTCTTTTTTACTGGATAGTCTGGGGACTCAGGTTTTTCCTGACTTTGTTGAGTTTAAAGAAAGACCTTTGATTAAAAGTGGACTTGGTAGTTCCTGGTTTGACAATGAGGGAGTCGCGACTAAAAGTCAGTTGATCGTTGAACAAGGCGTGCTTAATACTTACCTGTTAAATAGCTATAGCGCGCGCAAGCTCAATATGAAGCCCACAGGGCACGCTGGCGGTACTCACAACCTTCAAACCAGTTCAATGGATATTAACTTTGATCAACTAATCAAACAAATGCATCGTGGTTTAATCGTCACCGATGTGATGGGACATGGGGTTAATCTTGTGACTGGTGATTACTCTCGTGGGGCCTCCGGATTCTGGGTCGAAAATGGTGAAATTCAGCATTTTGTTGAGGAAATAACTATTGCTGGTAATCTGAAAGATATGTTTTCCAACCTGGTCGCTATTTCAAATGATTTTGATCATCGAAGCAGTACACTGACAGGTTCATGGTTATTACAGGAAATGACAATTGCCGGTGAATGATTCACAGGCTTGCTTCAATTAATCAATTTAAATTCTATTAATTCGCAACAACAATTCGTGTGAATAAATTTTTTCCGTTATTTAAATCAAATTTTTTATATTGTTATGTAAAACTGGCTCTTCTTATCCAGAATTCAAGTTAACTATTAGCTTAATTGATTGCTTAAAATAACACCTCAAAGGTCGTATGATCCCTATTCTTGCTCGTTATTACAAATGAGAACTATTTAACTCTAGAAGATATTGTCAATATCAGGTAAACTTTATATTAGAGTTTGTTAATATTAACAAGAATAGGCAGTCAGAGAGCGGAATTCAGAGCTATTCTTATACTATATGTTACCGGTGAAAAACCAATCGTTGGTTAATCTCCTGTTAGCCTGCAATATCAAGGTGCTTTGAAATGAATTTGGAAACATACTTTAAACCGTTTAGAGAACAGGTTATCGGTAGTGATCTCGTGATCAACGATAACCAGATGATTTATGCCGACTGGACTGCTAGTGGTAGGCAATACCTGCCAATTGAAGAGTTTATGACCAACAAGGTCGCGCCGTTAGTCGCCAATACCCATACTGAGGCGAGTTATACGGGTTGTGCGATGACCAACTTGTATCATCAGGCACAATGCAAAATTAAACAGCATGTTAATGCCAATGATAATGACGTATTGATATGTGCTGGTGCGGGAATGACTTCGGTAATTAATAAATTTCAGCGGATCCTTGGGTTACGAGTACCAGAAAAATGGGCGGATCGATTCGTTATTTCTGAGTCAGA
This sequence comes from uncultured Kangiellaceae bacterium, assembly GCA_965366725.1. Taxonomy (GTDB): domain Bacteria; phylum Pseudomonadota; class Gammaproteobacteria; order Enterobacterales; family Kangiellaceae; genus Aliikangiella. Next base: position 7,238 of record CBDUHU010000042.1, on the reverse strand, counting down.
AAAGCCAGTGGTTTTTATCACTCATATGGAACATCACTCCAATCAAACTAGCTGGAATGAGTGCGCAGTCACTTTAATCGTTGTACCTGAAGATGATAACGGCTTGCCGGATATTAATGCATTGGAAACTCTACTTTTAGAGTATGCTGAAAGACCCATGAAAATAGGCTCCTTCACTGCGTGCAGTAATGTGACTGGAATTAAAACTGACTACCATTTATTTGCCGAAGTAATGCACCGACATGACGGATTTTGCTTTATTGATTTTGCTGCTTCAGCGCCATACGTTGATATCGATATGCATCCCGAGAATCAATTACACCGGCTTGATGCTGTGATGTTTTCACCACATAAGTTTTTGGGAGGACCTGGAAGCTCTGGTGTGCTTTTGTTTAATAAACGTCTTTACCATAATAAAGTACCTGATCATCCTGGTGGAGGAACAGTATCCTGGACTAATCCATGGGGAGAACACCAGTTTTTTGACAATATTGAAATTAGAGAAGATGGCGGTACACCGGGTTTTCTACAGACTATAAGAACTGCGCTATCTATACAGGTTAAAGAAGCTATGGGGGTAGAAAATATTCACCAGAGAGAAAGAGAATTGGTGGATATTCTTTGTTGTGAACTCAGCGAGATCCCGGAAGTTAATGTACTTCATTCCTCAAACAAAAATCGCTTATGTATTATTTCATTTTATGTTGTTGATATTCATTATAACCTGATAGTGAGAATTTTGAGTGACAGGTTTGGTATTCAAACCAGAGGCGGATGCTCCTGTGCAGGTACCTACGGTCATATTTTGCTAGGCGTTGATCATGATACTTCAAGTACCATCACAAACATGATTAATGAAGGTGATTTAACCCTGAAACCAGGTTGGGTTCGTATTTCATTGCACCCGACTTCCACTGATGAAGATGCCAGAAAAATAGCAAACGCCATTAGAGCTGTGATTGATAATATTGACAAATGGAAAGAAGATTATCAATTTAATGCAGCAGAGGGAGATTTTGTACCAAAAACAAAAGTTGATTCCCCAATTAATTTGATTGATTTTAATCCTGTCGCGTCATAGCAATGCTGGCGGCTGATGTTACCAGTAGAACCCAATGGTTTTGCTCAGCATTCAGTTGCCGGTGTCGATTTTGCTGTTATCTACTAATGTTGGCCAGTTAAACAACTGAATGTGTTTTAATAACGGCAAGTTATTCCAACCCAGTTGTTTGGCATTGATTATTGCGTTATTTTTCTCAGTGATATTTTTACTTGCTGCAAATGCCAGTGCCAGATAAAAATAGTCTTGTGGATTATCACTTTTTACAAGACGCTGTTGCTGCCATTGTTTAATGATCTTGGCAAGTCTATCTGGTTGATTAAAATATAATGATTCACTAATTGTTAGCATCAAACGCAATTCGAGGTTGTCATTATCTGCTTTATTAGAAAGTAGCTGGCGATAAATTTTGATCGCTTCAGCATATTCTCCGGAGTATAGGCGAATCTCGGCCAGAGTCCATAGATAGGTCCATTCCTGTGGATAGGTTTTTAATGCTTGGTGTAGTAACTCTAAGGCCTTAGCTTTTTTGTTATTTTGAAAAAGATACTTTGCATATAATCCTCTGGCAAAAGGGTAATCAGGTTGCAATTGGATTGCTTTTAGATAGCTAGACTTTGCTTTTTCCGGTAGCGCCATACTGGCATAGGTCTGACCAAGATGTGCATGAACAGGTGCTGAAACAGGAGAAATTTCAAGTGCTCTCAGATTCCATGCTAATGCCTTTTTAAGCTGCCCTTGATGACGGTATAAATAAGCTAGATTGGTAGCGGCCTGGGCATGTCCTGGGGAGAGTTTTATCGCCCTCAAGTTAGCCTTTATGGCCAGTTCTATAGAACCGTTTAAGTAGTGAGAAAGGCCTAGTGCTTTATGGGACTCGGCTTTATCGTTGTCTATTTTGACTGCCCGGTTAGCCGATTCAAGCGCTTTTTTACGCCAAAGCTCTCCCTCGCCAAATTGAAATACACCTTGACTATAGGCATCAGCAAGCCCAGCATGTGCTAGTGCAAAATTTTCATCAAGCTCAAGTGCTTGTTGGTACATTTTTATTGCAGTTCGGTTATCAGCCTGGCGATACCGGTTGTAATAATTACGTCCTTTAAGGTAGAAGTTATAGGCTTCAATCACTTGTGTAGGTTGAGTCAGAGAAAGTGAATCAAACAGTTGAGTCGGGTTCAGCTTAGCTTTTAAATGTTCTGTTACCTGAGTGATGACTTTTCGCTGGATTGCCAGAATATCATCAGATTGAAAATCATACTCAGCCTGCCAGATTGTTTCAAAAGAACCACTATTGATTAACTTAAAACTAAAATGAAGCTGATTTTCACGACGATATACTGCGCCGTCAAGTATTGCTCCGACATTTAGCTGCTTGCTGATATCACTAATTTTTCTTTCGGAGTGGTTATAGCGCATAACTGAACTGCGCGGCGAAACGGTTAATGAGTCAATTGCTGACATCACCTGAATTAACTCATTGGTCATCCCACTTGATAAATAATCATCTTCAGCATTGTTGGACACATTAACAAAAGGAAGTATCGCCAGGTGTTGCAAATTGCGATTTGAATTCTGTGATTTTTGTTGGCTGCTCAATAGATAGAGAAAGCCGATTAGCAGGCAGATTAACACCGTTAAGGCCAATGATACTTTTTGCCATATTTGCTGTTGAGTTGTGCTGGAAAACAGATTAGGAACCCGATCGCTACTGGCAAGATCGTATTCCAATGGGGTTGTTTGATCAATTATCTGAACAGCTACATCAGGTAACAACCGGTAGCCTCTGCCACGAACAACTCCAATATAAATGGGGGACTGGGCATTATCGCCGATCGACTTCCTTAATAACCGTACCCGCTGTTTCAGAGTTTCATCACCGACCACCATATCTGGCCATACCTTGCTAATTAATTCATCTTGTGACAGAACATTTGGTGCATTTTCAACCAGTACTTTAAATAGTTGAAATGAAAGTTTGGGTAATGATATTTCATTCGAACCTCGCCAGATCTGTCCTGATTCTGGATCAAGTTTAAGATCGGCGACCTGAAACTGTTGTTTTGTTCCTTTGTTTTTGAACAATTTCAATTTCTCGATGATGATTTTTGGTGAAACTTCAGATTACTAAAAAACCTTTAAATATCAAGCTTTTTCAATAAGCTTCACCATTTCTTCACTAAAGGTTAAGGTAAGCTTTACTGGTGCTTCATGGTGACAAGTTCAATATTGACTAGTATCAACCCTCTTATTTGAAATAGCAAAAGGGTTTTTATGGAAATAGCAGCAAAAAATCAACAGGGGATAAAACTCACAAATACGGCTAACAATGAACAACCCATAGAAAAGCATCCTGCCGGTCTGGCCGTTTGTTTTTTTATGGAAATGTGGGAACGGTTTAGCTTTTATGGGCTTAAAGCATTGCTTATTTTTTATCTTACTCAACACTTTCTATTGAGTGATGCAGATGCAGCAGATATTTTTGGAAGTTATTTTTCACTGGTTTACGCGCTACCTATTTTTGGGGGACTGTTGGCTGATAGGTATCTGGGAAATCGTAAAGCTGTATTAGTGGGTGGGGTTCTGCTCTGCCTGGGACATTTTGGTATGGCTTATGAAGGAGAACAGGCTTTCAGAGATGAGCAGGGGATTTTAGTTGTCGATCAATTTGCTTTGCAAACATTTTTTCTGAGTTTATCTTTGATTATTGTTGGTGTCGGTATGCTTAAGCCAAATATTTCAACCATTGTTGGCAAACTTTATCGTCAAAACGATCCTCGCAGAGATGCCGGATTTACCATTTTCTATATGGGAATTAACATTGGGTCGGCGGTATCAGCATTAGCCTGTGGGTATCTGGGACAAACTTATGGCTGGAAGTACGGGTTTGGTTTGGCTGGCGTTGGTATGCTGTTAGGGCTTATTGGATTTGTTATTGGTCAAGCAAAATTGGAAGGGGTTGCTGAGTCACCTGTTCCCAATCAGCTAAATCGTAAATTACTGGGTAAGCTATCTTTAGAGTCGACCATTTACTTTGGGCTGGCTGTTGCTGTATTTATTGTCTGGCAGTTGGTACAGAGTCATTCTGCGGTTGGTATATTGCTTAGTAGTACCAGTATCATTGCTTTGATTGCTGTTATCTGGTTTTGTTTACAAAACTCAGGCAAGGTGGAAAGGGAACAGATGTTTGCTGCTCTGGGGCTAACTTTGGCATCAATTATATTTTTTCTTAGCTTTGAACAGTCTGGTAGTTCAATGAATTTATTCGCAGACCGCAATGTTGACAGAGTGGTTATGGCGTTTGAAATTCCAGCATCAATGTTGCAAGCGCTTAACGCAATTTTCATTGTCTTGTTGGCACCATTGTTTGCTCGTTTATGGATGTTTCTTGCTAAAAAAGGAATTGAACCAAGTACTCCAATGAAGTTTGTTCTGGGGATTTTGCAGGTTGGTTTGGGGTTTGGTGCGTTGGCTATGGGTATTAGTTTTGCCGGTGAAGGCAATCTGGTTGACCTGATGTGGTTAGTTCTGGCTTATTTGTTATTGACTACAGGAGAGCTATGTTTGTCCCCTATTGGATTGTCCATGATTACCAAGCTATCAATTCCCAGATTAATGGGGTTGATGATGGGAATTTGGTTTTTAGGAAGCGCCGGGGCCCAATATATCGCTGGATTTATTGCTAAATTTGCCAGTGCTGAAAAAGGGCTGAGTAGCAGCCAGGTATATTTTGATACCTTTGCAGGAATAGCATGGTTGGGAATTATCAGTGCAATTGTCTTCCTGTTCTTTGTACCAATGCTAAAGCGGATGATGCATGGCGTTCATTAGCCCGATTTATCTCGACTAAACAGGTTTTCCAGTTCTTTACGACCCTGGCGACCAATTTCAATTAGCTTGTCTAAGTTGTCACGGTGTTCTAATGATTGACTAATCATTTTTTCATCGTGACAGCGAAAGAGCTCTACTGTTCTTAGTACTTGACTGGTGGTGTAGCCGATTGAGTGAAGTGTTTCAGAAGCTGCTTGCAAACTTGCATCCATTATTTCTCTGATTACCTTATCCGCACCAGCTGAAACAAGTTCCATATGATGAGTTCGATTACGCGCTCTGGCGATCAGAGTTTTCTCTGGAAAGTGAGTTTTAATTAATTTGACTAGCTCTACGGTTTGTTTGGGATCGTCAATAGCAAGGACTATCGTGGTGACATTTTCAATACCTGCGGCAATTAGCAAATCAAGTCTGGTTGCATCACCAAAGTGTACTTTGTTACCAAACTGCATTAAGAAAGAAATATGTTCTGCATCTTGATCCAGGGCGGTAAATTTTATTTTGTTGGCAGCCAGAATACGTCCGGTGATCTGACCAAATCGTCCAAAACCGAGGATCATAACTTCAACTGTCTTGTCGACCGAAAAAGGCTGATAGGTTTGTGAATTTTCCTGATCGTTGGCAAATATTTTATCGAAAAGGCTGATTAATGGGGTCGTTAACATCATTGATAAACCAACTACCAGATTTATTTTTGCTGCGACCGTCGTAGGTAGGATTTCTAACGAAACAGATTGAGCCATAATTACAAAAGCAAACTCACCGCCTTGACTCAGAAACAGACCTAATTGAATGCCTTTTTTCCAGTTAATGGATTGCCAACGTAGCAATAAGCCGATAACCAAAGTTTTAACCACTACCAGTGTCACTGCCATTGCGAGCAGAAACCAGGGTTCATGCCAGAATAGCTGTAAATCCAGGGACATACCAATTGCAATAAAGAATAACCCTAAAGTAAGGCCTTTGAAGGGTTCTATATCTGTTTCCAGCTGATGTCTGAAATTTGAGTTTGCAAGTAATAAACCAGCGACAAATGCTCCTAATCCCATTGAAAGACCCGCACTTTGCATACCATAAGCCGCGCCAACGACGATCAATAGGGCGGTGGCGGTCATACTTTCTTTGTTTCCATAACGCGCAACAGTGCTCAATAATGGATCGAGTAAATAACGGCCTGCGGCCAGCAATATTGCGATAGCCAGAATACCAATCCACCACGGCGGGCTTTGTAAAATAGTTACCTGACTAAATGATTGTACTAATAGTAAAATCGGAATTACTGCTAAATCCTGTAATAAAAGTATCGCAAGACCGTGACGCCCTAATGTGGAAGCGATCATGCTTCTTTCTGCCATCAGTTGAATCGCAAATGCAGTAGAAGAAAGTGCCAAAGATAACCCTATAACAATAGAAAATGTGGAATTTGGCTGAAATAGAAAGATGATCAAGCCAAGTAATAAAGTTGTAAAAATTAATTGGCCGCCGCCCAACAGACAAATTTGGCGACGCATGTTCCAAAGCCTCTGTGGTTCGATATCCAGACCAATAATAAATAATAATAAAACCACTCCGATTTCAGCAAAATGTAAAATACTGACTGGATCATGAATTAAGTTAAAAACTTGTGGGCCAATTAATATTCCTGCCGCTAGATAACCTAATATTGCGCCCAGTTTAAAGCGCTGAAAGATGGGCACTGAAAAAACAGCTGCCGCGAGAAAATAGATAAAACTTTCTATGGAGTTTGCTTCGGACATTTTCCAACTTAAATTAATCTCAAGATAATATAAAGTTTAGTCATTAGTCGGCTATTTTGCTCTGAATAAGGCGGATTCTTATAGATGGTTGATATTTAGTCAAAATACAGGCAAAGTTATTTCGTTCCAGGATAAATTAAGGAGGGCTTAGATTGAAACTATTGTTTTCAATTCTTGTTGTTACTATCATCATCACGTCAACCTATGTTTTTTTTAATAAAAAAGCTGCTGATTATACTTATGAGTTTTGTAATTTACATGCAACGGGTAATTCATTAGAGGCGGTTAAAAAAATAGCATCAGAATATCAGTTTAAACTTGTTCATCCTGACTCGACTAGATTGCTTTATGTAAAAACATCGGAATTACCAATGGGACGCGAATATGGTTGCGAAATATCATTTGAAAGTGGCCTGGTTTCTGAGCAGAATTTTTTGAGCCTGTAATCTGGTATAATGGATACAGGAATGTCTGATACTGATTGTCGGGTAGTTGCCTGCAGTCGCTTTCTATTAAACCTTTTTAGGGTTAATAGAAAGCTTTTTAATGATTAATATATGGTGTTGAATTTTAACCCGACAGTAATTTCTTGT
>CBDUHU010000041.1:0-12684 GCA_965366725.1 uncultured Kangiellaceae bacterium | reverse complement strand
TTTTTTTAAGTAAATCACTTCGGTTTTTTGTGGAATCCTTAATAATTAGCGCCATTTTATGGGCTTGTTCATCTTCTGGAGTGAGTTCTAGCTGAGGCACCATTGTTGGTTGCCTTTGGTAGTCAAAGGCGACAAAATTTAAAAACGCACTGACACACTTCATTAAACGGTTATCACCAGTATCACGGTATACGTCAGCTTTCACCATCATCGATGATTTGCCAACTGCAACAACTTTAGCTGTGGTTTTGATATTATCCCCTACCATTATTGGTTTGGCAAAATGAACCGCCTCAACGGTTACAGTAGAGACTTGTTTTTCGCTAAATCGTTTTGCTGCCATCGCGGCGGTAGTATCCATTATCGCTAACACATCGCCACCAAACATATTTCCACTGGGGTTAGCCTGATTGGGAAATACCAGATTCCAGTTAACCATTTCTTCGGCTAGTTTTGTTTTTCTGTTTTCAGTCATGGGGAGATATCCACTTAGTCAGAGGTGAGTTGTTTATTTTAGACTGGTTGTTGGAAATAACAAAGGTTTACTGGATATATGAATTGGATATAGTTTTTGTTGCTACTTTCAAAGTTATGCTGCGCCTTTTTTGAATAAAGTAAATCGGCTAAAGGCGCAGTTTTGGGGAGATTTTCTCAGAATATTAGAACTCTGTTAAAACTGATATCCAGAACTGTCTACCCGGTTCATTGACTCTGACAGCCTGGGGGTTAAATGGATCCAGATTTGCCCGGCTAACATGATAAGCGTAGGTTTTATCAAGCAGGTTGGTGATTCCGCTAGAAATTTGCCAATCAGAGCTAAGGTCATAACGTAGTTTAAAATCAACCGCTACCCATGAATCTGACTCTCCTGCATCCAGAGCGCTACCACTCATAGGGCTATCATCAACTTCATCCTGACTTAGCGCCCATCGAACATCAAACCAGTAAGCCAGATTATTCTTTTCATTACTTAGTTGAATTAAACCTTCTATTGGTGGGATCTGATAGAGAGGTTGATTATTATCACTAACTTCTCCATTGACATATGCAAGGTTAGTATAAAACTGCCAGCTATCGGCAAATGACTTTTGCAAGGCCCATTCAAATCCACTTAGTTCTACATCGCTATTACGGTATATTGTGGCCATGTCATTGGTAATGACTGTTGACTGACCTCTAGCGCGATCTCGTAGTATAAAATCATTCACCGAGTCGTGATAAACACTAAGTTCGTGCCCACCTCCTTCAAACCGCCACTTTGCACCTATTTCCAGTTGATTGTGTCTTTCCGGTTGGATATCAGGGTTACCAACCCAACGCATCATAGGAATATTGTTCTTTGCCCCGACATAGCGCTCTGTTGCGTCAGCAGTTCTAACAGTTGTGCTGATACCTACCCAATAAAGTGCAGAATTCCCCTGGTAATAGTAACGGGAGAATGCGCTCAGGTTACTCTCATTGTTGTTAGCTGGAGTGTGGCTATAGTAGGAAGAATAGAGTGATTGGTTACCTTCTGAACTAGCTTTTACACGGTCCATTCTAAGTCCGGATTTGATCCTGCTATCATCACTGATTAAATATTCAGCCTCTACAGCGATGCCCTTAATCTCGAGCTCATTTTCTGGCCATATTTGTGACTGCAAATTAGTTGGGGTGCCCATCATTCCCATATATCTTTCGGCATGGCGCTCAATATTTTGCCAGTCAAAACTACCTTGCCAGATAGTATTCCCGGTCTGCCAGCGTTTTAGCCATTTAGCCCCCTTTGTGGTTGAATAGGCATCGGTGAGCATGCGCATAGGAGCTGTTTGTGTGCGCAAACTATAGTTATCCATAACGTGGTGTGCATCATTCCAGTAGAGTTGGTATTCACTGTAGTCATTGGAATTCTGGTTACCTTGAAGATACATTAATTGAACTGCATCCATATCGGTTTGAGGGCCATCCATCATAGTACCAGCAAATAGTGCGTCCTCTCCCCTGTTAGCCATTATTGAGATTCTGATTTCATGATCATCATTGGGAGTATAACCTGCGGTTAATGTATTACTTGTTGTGTTAAAGGCTGTTCGGGTTCGGTTATTATCTCCGTCTTTGTAGCTGTCCTGATCGTGATATTGGCTAATAAGTCGAACATATCCGTTAGTTCCCACTGCGGCAATATCGAGTCCTGCTTTATAATAGTCCGGAGAATAGGCGAACATTGCCTTGCCGCTTACGCTATTCTCTCCTGATTGAGGTGCGTAGCGTTTGAAATTAATGGTTCCAGCTGGACCGCCGGAACCAAAGACCAGTGTTTCTACCCCTTTAATTATTTGAATTTCATCCCAGCCAAAAGGTTCCGTATATGAGCCCGGCGAGTCCATCCGATTTGGCCCTGCTCCATGCAGGAATGAACTTTGCTGGAGTAAATTTATCCGAGTTTGACTCTGTCCACGAAGCACGGGATCAACCCCGTGTCCGCCTGCTCTGATAGCTGAAAAACCAGGGAAACGGGTTAACAGATCGCCCGCATCAATGATGGCCTGATTGTCATACTCATCAAGTTGTTCACTGCTGCCTTCAATACTCTGTTGAATGGGTGAACCTGTTATTACTAATAATCTTGTATTTTCGTCTATTTCGTCGGCTAAAACAGAAGTGCCAGACAAAGCGAGTAATGTTGTTAACAACTGTGTTTTGTTCATTTATTTAATTCGTTAATTATTTTTTTGTATGGTAGGCCTAATTTCGAAACGATCCTATGCGACTAATTGTCGCAGTGGCAATTAGCTGGTTGAAAGGTAGAATAGGAAATATTATTTTATCTGAACCTTGGTAATAAGGAAGTTAGTAGCCTGGAAGGGATTAGTGAGATGGAATTAAAAAAATTAGACACTCAAAATAACCAAACCAATTTGGAAAACCTTCGAATATTAAATCGTGTAAGACTGATCGCGATCAATGGTCAACTTGCGCTTATTTTATTCGCGATTGGTTATTTAGACATTTTCCTACCACTGAATTGGCTAATTGCGCTATTAGTCTGTGAAGTGGCTTTCCAAATCTATAGTTACCTAAGGGTCAAAAATGCTCGCACAGTTAGTGCGAATGAGATTTTTATTCATATTGTTATCGACTCATTAATATTGGCCAGCTTAGTTTATTTTTCAGGTGGTGCGAGTAATCCATTTATTTACCTGTTGCTTCTGTCAATTGCATTAGGGACTTTGATGCTTACTCCCCGTCATTTATTGTTGGTAGCAACGCTTCAGTTATTATTGTATTCGTTGCTGAATATTTACCAGCGCCCGCTTGAAATGGGGGATTCAAGTCCACTTGCGTCATTTCATCTTCATCTGGCCGGTATGTGGGTAAATTTTGTAATGACGGTAATATTAATTGCAGTCTTTGGTTTATTAACCCGTCTTTCTCTGCTTAATCAGGAAAAGAAAATTCGGCAATTAAGAGAAAAACAGATTAAGGATGAACAGATTCTCAGCTTGGGAATTATGTCAGCCAATGCGGCACATCAGCTGGGAACCCCGTTGGCGACTATGGCAATTATTGTTGATGATTTGAATCATGAAGATGTTTCTGAGAGAGTAAAGAATGATATGTCGCTGTTAGCTGAACAAATAGGAAAGTGCCGTAATATCATCTACGCGCTTAACGACAAAAGCCATTATAGTAAAAGTCAGCTTAGTCAGGTGGCTGACGCTCAACCAACTCTCTGCATTAAAAAGCAGCTAGAAACAATTGCTGAAAACTGGATGGTATTTCGCCCTCAAATCATACTTGAAAAACATTGGGGAGCCGATATTGATAAAATATTTTATAAAATACCAATTAGCGTTGAACAGGCACTAACCAATTTACTGGATAATGCAGCAGATGCGAGTCTCGAAAACCAAAAGGATAAAGTGAGTATTGACTGCTGTCGTAAACAGCAATCTCTAATAATTGAAATATCTGATTATGGCCAGGGTCTTTCACCTGAGTTAAAAGAATCTCTGGGAGCCAGTATTCAGAAAACTGAGAAGAGGGATGGTCTTGGGTGGGGAGTTTTCCTATCTAATGCCAGCATAGAGAGAGCAGGAGGGAAAGTTCAATTGATTGATGCCAGCAACGGAGGGACAATAACCAGAGTTGTTTTGCCACTTGGGGAGTTAGTATGAGTTTCCAGGTTATTATTATTGATGATGAGCAAACATATAGAGAAGTGCTTGCCCGCAGTCTTTTGAGGTTAGGCTGTGAAGTTGCTCATTTTTCCCATCCAGAGTTTGCTCTACCAAGTATCGCCGCTGCTAAAGCGCCAGCGATATTACTTGACTTAAAACTGGATTCTGACTCAGGGCTGCGCTGGATAAGCCGGATTCGTAGTACTAATTTAAACAGCAATATCTTATTGTTAACTGGTTATGCCAGTATTTCAACTGCTGTGGAAGCGATCAAACTGGGGGCTGATGACTACCTGGCAAAACCCACAACTGCCAGAGAAATAATAACCCATTTGAAAAAGATGGGGACTAAGCCTGATCCCAACCTGTCAATTAGCGATAAACCAATGTCAGTTGAGCGGTTAGAGTGGGAACATATTCAAAAAGTTCTAACTGCCAATGAAGGTAATGTATCTGCTTCTGCGAGAGCGTTAGGCATGCACCGCCGAACGCTACAAAGAAAATTAGCAAAAAAGCCAGTTAAACATTAGGGGCTGACAAAAATTTTGACAGCCCCCGAATTGCTAGCTAATGCCCTGAAATGTTTAGCGGGAATTAATTGTGTAGAAAATAGTTAATCTAAGATTTTTATTGCCAATTGATTAATATTCTTTAATTCCATCATTAGTCGCCAAAATTAAGTGATCAGCGGCTCTTTGTGCAAATAATCCATTTGTTACTACGCCGGTTATCTGGTTAATTTTAGATTCCATAATTTTTGCCTGAGAAATCGATAAATTGTGAATATCCAGAATTACATTGCCATTATCGGTGACAAATCCGGTTCGATACACAGGATCGCCGCCCAGTTTGACCATTTCTCTAGCGACATAACTTCTAGCCATTGGCAAAACCTCAAGCGGTAGTGGGAATTCTCCTAACGTAGCAACATATTTACTTTGATCAGCTATACAGACAAATTTTTCGGCCACTGCGGCAATTATTTTTTCCCGGCTTAATGCACCACCACCACCTTTAATCAATTCCAGCTGATGGTTTGATTCATCTGCGCCATCGATATAGACAGGGATTCTATCAGCGTCATTAAGGTCAATTACTTCGATACCAATTTCTTTTAAATGTTTGGTGGAAGCTTCAGAACTAGAAACAGCGGCTTTAATTCTTTGCTTATGGTCTTTTAAAAGATCGATAAAGCAGTTGACTGTTGATCCAGTACCAATACCAATAATTTCATCATCTTGAATATATTTGAGTGCGACTCTAGCAGCTTCAATTTTTAGCTGATGTTGTTGATCCATAGCAGGATATCTCCAGTTTTATTTTCGACCTGTTAAACAGGATTATACTAGCTTTCACTTGCGCCAGAAACGGATCTTTAGCATTCAAATGAGTAATTGAGTACAATTTGGCCAATTTTTTGTCAAAGACCCTTGATCCTGTCAAAAAACAGGAGTATGTTGTTGTCCCCCCTCCGAAATATATTAGTTCGGTTTGGGGGAAGTTTGTATTAAGGGATTGAAGTAAATAATGTAGGGCAAGGGACTCCGTCTAATAAAAATAATATTTGTCTCAGGGGCAAATAAAACAGGAGAACCACATGAAACGTAAACCAGACATATTAGTTGTGCTGGCTGCGTTACTTGGTATCGGCATGATATTGTCGAGCTTTAGCGGTGTTAGTGTTGCGAAAAGCAATGATAACAATACGCAAGTAACACAGGTAAAAGTCGCTCAATAATAATGACAAGAGGTTGCACTTTTGTCTTAGCTTTGTAAGAAGTGTTAGATCTGCAAATACACGGTCTTCATCATATACTCATGGTTTTATTTGGTGAAGACTTGATTTGTTTACATTGAATAAAAGGCTTTTTCAGTAAGAATTCCATCCAGTTTAAAATCCCACTTCTCTACCGGAATTTGTTCGACTTTCTGATTTTCATAAGCGAGTCCTATGCAGGTTGGGCGAGTGCTTCTTTTTTTCCCGGCTAAATGAGCCAGAGTTGCGTCGTAAAAACCGCCCCCCATACCTAATCGATTCCCCGCTAAATCAAAAGCAACAAGTGGCATTAAAATAATGTCCAGTTGAGAAATTGCAATTGCATGATTAACACTCAAATCAACCTCAGGGATACCATACCGGTTATTGATTAGAAGGCTATTTTGCCGATACGGCATAAACCATAGTCTATTTGGTTTGGATGGGCGAAGTTTGGGCAGAAAACAATGAGTTTTATCTTGATGTAGCATCTGGATCAGATGCTGTGTGTCAATCTCGCCATCAAATGAGAGAAAACAAGCAATATTTCTGGCATCTTTGTAGCAATCCAGTGTTCGAAATGTCTGACTGATTTGGGTGGATGCTTGCTGAATATATTGTTTCTGGTGCAAGCTTCTAAGCTGACGAACTCTGCTGCGAATGGCCTGTTTTACATCAATATTTTTATCTGACATGAAGTATTTACTGAGGGAATATCAATATTTTTTGACAAAAGGTTAAAGTCATCACCCGTTTTGCCGTTTGCTGGTCTCGCCCATGAACCCGAGGGTTCAGGGGGGAATTCCGTAATTAAATCAGGCTTTCCGATACTAGCCGGACTTGCACACCATTAACTAACAAGAGCTCCCAGAGATACAATTTATCGGCTCAAGGACTACAACAGCTTGGCGAACAAAACAGGCGATGGCTGAGCCTATGTTAACTCCATTTGTGCATTGGATGCTAGTACTGAATCAACTTCATTCTGTAACTTATTGATTCTTTCCGTAATATCTTTTGAGGTTTCAGTGTCGCTAGAATTGCCCTGTAGTAATTCATATGACATATTAAGTGCAGCCATTACCGCAATTCGTTCAATTCCAACGATATTGCCGGTAGCTTTGATTTCGCGCATCCGTTTATCAAGTTCTCTCGCCGCCATTTCTAGCTGTTCAATCTGATCTTCCGGGCTGGAAACGTGATATTCGTTTCCCATTATATGAACGGTTACCGGTTTAACTTCCGACATAGACTAGTCCAGCTCTTTTAACTTGTTAATCATGGCTTCTATTTTGCTACTAGCCAATTTATTTTTTTCGACAAGGGTATCCTTGTCCATTCGCAACTGTCGATTTTCCTTTTGTAATGCCTGATGCATTTGGAGTAACTTGGAAATACTGCCTTCGAGTTGTGAAAGATTTGAAGTATCCATGGCAAACTATTGTTTTTAAGAATGATTTTAATATAGAGCGCATGGCCTTTGCGGTCAATGGTATAATTGGCAAAATTGTTAATAAAACGTTAAATTAAGGCGGATCAAGAGGCATTTTATGGATTCTACCGAGAATATTGCATATGACAGTGCAGAAGAAGTATTAGCTGAGGCTGATTGTGAAACAAGGGCTGCGGAGCTGCAAGCCATTATTTGTGGCATGTTGAGCGCGGGACTTAAAGTTAGTACCAGTGACTGGCAGCAAGTATTAGTTGATGTTATCAATGAAGGAAGAGCTTTTAGTAAAGAGCTTCAGGATCTTGTGCTTAATATGGCTAGTTGGACATCTCATGAAATGACCCATCAGGAAGCACTTGCTCCACTTCTCTTACCCGACGATAGTTACCCTGCAGTCGATCAGGTAGAAGCAATTGCACAATGGTGCCAGGGGTTTTTACTTGGCTTTGGCTTGCAGCTTGGTGATCAGCCAATAGAGTCTGAGGAAGTTAAAGAGTCGTTAACTGATATTGCGGATATTTCTCAACTTGAAATTGCTGCTGAGGAAAATGAAGAAACCCGTACCGCTTTATTTACAATATCAGAGCATATTAAAGTTGCTGTTCAGGTTGTTTATTGTGAAGTAGTATTGAAAACATCGGTGATTAAGCCTTCAGCTCTAACGAATTCTGAAACTTTACATTAGGCAGTATCCGGATTATCTAAAGTATACGCCAGGATAAAATTGGGTGGGTTTTGATAGGAACAGATGTACTTTTATTCTAGAATGGCTGCTGATTATTATTAATCCACTGTAAAATTATCTCAAATAACAACCTCTCTACAGATAAAAAGAGCGTTTAAAAGAACTAACTATGATTTCAAGAGCTGAATTTGCACGCCGAAGGCGTGAACTAATGGATTTAATGGGCAATAATTCTATAGCGATATTACCTTCTGCGCGGGAACTGGTGCGTAGCAGGGATACTCATTTCGCTTTTAGACAAGATAGTGACTTTCATTACTTAACCGGATTTCCAGAGCCTGAAGCAGTACTTGTGTTATTGCCCGGGCGGGAGCATGGTGAATATGTGATGTTTTGTCGTGAGAAAGACCCTGTTATGGAAACCTGGCATGGTCGTCGAGAAGGCCAGGCCGGAGCAAAAAAACATTTTGGTTGCAATGATGCTTTTCCAATTGATGATATCGACGATATATTGCCAGGTTTGATGGAAGGAAGAGAGCGAATTTACTATGAGTTTGGTAATCACGCAGACTTTGACAACAGTATAATGGGATGGATTAATATCCTTAGAGCACAGGTGAAAAAAGGAGCACAACCGCCTGGTGAACTAATTGATTTGAGTCATATATTGCATGATATGAGATTGATTAAAAGTAAAGCTGAAATTAACATTATGCATCAGGCTGCGGAATTGAGTGCAGATGCTCACATTGCGGCAATGAAGGTTTGTCAGCCGGGAATGAACGAACTTTCGATTGAGGCGGAACTGAAGTATCAGTTTGCCAGACAAGGCGCGCGCAATGAGGCTTATTCTTCCATTGTGGCAGGCGGGGAAAATGCCTGCATTCTTCATTATGTTGAAAATGACTCGGTACTCAATGATGGAGAGTTGTTATTAATTGATGCAGGCGCTGAGTTGCATGGGTATGCTGCCGATATTAGTCGTACTTTTCCGATTAATGGGCGTTTTAGTGAAGAGCAAAAGATTGCTTATCAATGGGTGCTTAAAGCGAATGTTGAAGCTATTAAAGCTGCTGTTGCTGGTAACCCGTGGTCTGCCCCTCATGAGGTTGCTGTTAAAATTTTGACTGAGGGTTTGGTGTCTATGGGCATCTTGAACGGTGATGTTGAAGCATTGGTTGAGGAAGAAGCCTATAAACCTTTTTATATGCACAAAACCGGTCACTGGTTGGGCCTGGATGTGCATGATGTTGGGGATTATCTGCAAGATAAAGAACCTAGAATACTTGCTGAAGGAATGGTGTTAACTGTTGAGCCAGGCCTATATTTCGCACCCAAAACAAAAGGATTAGATAAAAAATGGTGGGGGATTGGGATCCGGGTTGAAGATGATGTATTAATTACCAATAAAAGTAACCGAGTACTTTCAGAGAAAGTACCAAAGACAGTTAAAGAAATTGAAGAAATCATGGCATCGTCAAAGTAGGTGTTAACTTCCGGTGTCAGGATAAATGACTAAAAACGGGCAAGCAGTTTGTCGGAGCGACAAAATAAAGCAATGAAATTATACGATATTATAATCGCAGGTGGCGGAATGGCAGGTGTTACAGCTGCTATGTGCTTATCTGAGCTTGGTTTTTCAATTGCTTTAATTGAAGCTATCGAGCCTGAATTGCCTGACAGTACCAGTTTTGACCAGCGTGCGGTTGCGCTATCCGCAAGTTCAGTAGAAATATATAAGAGCCTTGGAGTTTGGTCCAAACTGTTGCCAATCTCCTGTGCTATAAAGCAAATTCAGGTATCTGATCAGGGGCAGTTTGGTAGTACGCGATTAAACGCGAAAGATTATTATGTTGAATCATTAGGTGAAGTGGTCCCGCTCGATCAGGCTGGGCCGTTACTCTGGAACGAATTAGTAGGGAATAATAACGTTGATATTTTCTGTCCAGCAGTAGTTAAGTCGGTATTTAGTCAGGATGATGCCTGTAAGGTAAAAATAGAGATAAAGCAAAGTGATGATCTTTCTAATAATAAATCGAAGGTATTGACTCAGGAAATCAAAGGACAACTTTTAATTGCTGCTGATGGTACTTTTTCACAGATTGCCCAACAACTGAATTTTAAAGTATCGAGACAGCCCTATTCACAACACGCAGTTATTGCAAATGTCACGACAGAGATGGCAAACAATAATACTGCATATGAAAGGTTTACTCCAAGTGGTCCGCTCGCATTATTGCCACTGAGCAAACATCAAATGAGTCTAGTGTGGTGTCAGAAGCCGTCACAAATAGAGTCGGTGATGGAGTGGAGCGAGGAGGTATTTGTACAGAATTTACAAGAGGCGTTTGGTCTCCGGTTAGGTAGAATAACTAAAGTCAGCCAACGTTACGAGTACCCACTTAGTTTGCACATTGCGGAGCAGACACATGCACAGCGCGTATTATTACTAGGTAATTCGGCGCACACTCTACATCCGATTGCCGGACAGGGTTTTAATCTGGGGTTGAGAGATATTGCTGCGTTGGGTGAGTTTTTGGAATATTCGGTAAGTCTGGGTAAAGATATAGGTTCGGTTGAAGTTCTGAGTAAATTTATTTCGTCACGGAAAAGTGACTGGCAACAGACTGTATTAGCAACTGACTCTTTAGCAAGACTATTTAGTAATGAGTTTCTACCTCTGGTTCTAGCCAGGAATCATGCGATGAGTTTAGTGAATCAGTTTTCTACATTGAAATTAATGCTCGCTAATGCAGCAATGGGGTATAGTGGCCGTTCATCCAGATTAGCCAGAGGATTAAAGTCTGGTTCAAGTTTTCAGAAAAATGCCCCCTGAGAATGTTATTAATTAACAGGAAATACAGTGAGTTGGATTAAATCGGATATCGTGATTGTTGGTGGTGGAATGGTAGGGTTGGCGATGGCGGCTTCCCTGGCAGATACCGGTTTGGCTATCACAATTATCGAAAAGTATTGTTTCGATGAAATGTTGAAACGAAATTGCTTAAAGCCGACTCAACCCGGCGTCCAGGATTTTGCTATCAGAGTGAGTGCAGTTAGTCCGGCAAATCAGCAATTTCTTTATAACTTAGGTGTTTTGCAGCGGATCCCACAGGAAAGAATTGCAGATTATGAGTTGATGCGGGTGTGGGATGGTGATGGAAGTGGTTGTGTCGATTTTGATGCTGCGGAAATCGCTCAACCTAAATTAGGTAGTATTATTGAAAATGAAACAATCCGCGCAGCTCTGTTTGAACAGGTCTCACAACATTCAAATATTCAGATCTTAGAGAATAAAGATATTGATTTTATTGAACAGCAACCTGTTGACAGTGCTCAAACTGTTGAGATTGGATTAACCGATGGTACTACATTGAGTGCACAGTTATTGATTGGAGCCGATGGTGCTTTCTCAGCGGTTAGAGATAAACTTGCAATTGAGACTTATGAGCAAAGCTATCGACAAACCGCATTTGTTGCAAATGTTGTTTGCGAGCATCCTCATCAAAATACTGCCTGGCAGAGGTTTACCTCTTCAGGCCCAGTTGCATTCTTGCCGTTGCCATATGAAAATTTATGTTCGGTTGTATGGTCTGTGGATGATAATAAAGCGAATCAATTAGCGGACCTGGCACCTGAGCTATTTACTGAAAAGCTGAGTGAAGCCTTTGAAGGTCGCCTTGGTAAGTTGAAGATTGTGAGCGATTTTAGAGGATTTCCGTTGATCAAAAGGCATGCAAGTGAATATATTGTAGGCCGATGTGCATTAATTGGTGATGCTGCACACACAATACATCCACTTGCTGGACAAGGTGTAAATTTGGGATTTCAGGATGTTATTTGTTTAAGTCAATCAATTAAACAACTCATTATGCAAGAAAGGGATTTTGGCTGCCGTTCTCAACTACGTAGTTTTGAGCGTACCCGGAAGGCGGAGAATACTCAAATGCAAGAAGTAATGTCCGGGTTTAAGTGGTTGTTTGGACAGCAGAGTATGCCGGTAACCATACTGAGGAACTGGGCAATGTCCAGGATTAACCAATCAAGCCTTATTAAAAACAGTATTATTAAAAAAGCGATCGGTTGGTAGTTTTGATTTTACTGGTAGGATAGTTGTATTAAAAACAGGATTTTACAAAGAGTGGTTTGTTTATAGTCAGAGAAATTTTTAAACACTTGTAATAATAATAATAAGCTTTTATTTTTGGATAAAAGCAAAGCTAAATTAAGGGGGACGGCTTGCAAATTAAGTCGAACAAACAATTTAGGAGCTATGTAATCAGCTGGTTTCTGGCAATAGTAGGCGTTATTGTCACAATTGGCGGTTTTGGTGTCTATAAGAGTGCAGAATCTTATCAACTTTCCAGTTTTTTGAGGGATAAACAAGCACAGGTAAATATCGTTGCAAATTTTATCGATGGAGAGCAGCATTATTGGATTAAAAACCCTCGTTCACTACTAAAGTTAGATAATCAGCGGTTAAGTCATCAGTTTCTGAACGCAACAAAGGTTGAGCAAGGACAACAGGATTTTTTCTCCGTTAACTATGATTATCACAAGAAGCAATTTAAGTATGCGATTGACCACCGGGTTGCAACTGAAGATTTAATTCAGATTACTACTCCGGAAGTTG
>CBDUHU010000040.1:0-12686 GCA_965366725.1 uncultured Kangiellaceae bacterium | reverse complement strand
TGTTATTAGTCACCACGTTACTTTTTTTATTAACTCCCTCGCACATATGTGGGGCTCTCAGCCATATAGTGATCAAAATACCGCGAAAGACAACCCTATTGTCGCCTTATTAACCTACGGAGAGGGTTACCATAATTTTCATCATGCCTTTCAGTATGATTATCGAAACGCCATAAAATGGTGGCAATTTGATCCCACTAAATGGCTAATCAAGTTAATGGAATGGCTAGGACTGGCGAAAAACTTAAAAACTATTCCTGAAGAAAAAATAGCGCGCTCTATTGCGACCCAACAATTTAATAAAACCAAAGGCGTATTAAGTTCACTCTCTTTGCCTGATAAAGATGAAGCTCTTGTGCGAATTCAAAAAGAGTATGAGCAGCTGTTGCAAAAAACAAATGAATTCTATGCGGTTAAAAAAGAATGGCTTGAAATAACTAGAAATCAACTCGTGGAAAATGTTGAGAAAAGCAAAATGTCGCAGCATTACAAGGAAATAAAAAAGAGTTTGATGACACAACAGAAAAACTGGCAGCTTCTGATCCATCAATATGCTTAAATTCTGTTTTTTGACTAAAAGAAGCTTCTATAAAATCAGCAATATTTCTAAATTTATAGAAGCGCTTACACTCTAAAAGATTCATTGTTATGGGCTATTTGCAGAAGTGAAACCAATAGAGTTTTTGTTACTGTTTTAAAATATATGGCACATATTTCTTATCTTCTTTTTCAATATGTTCCATCCACCATTGTTGCCAATCTATTTTCATTAATTTTTTTTAACAAAGTAACACTCAATAGCTTTATCTTAGTACATTACTTAAATTTTGCGACTCCAAATTTTGCTGGTGCTGCTCTTGCTGTAATTATTAGTCGTATTAGATATTTTCTACTTGCTCTCTAGTGAGCATAAAAACACCATAGCCACCACGCTCAAACTCCAACCAGGTGAATTCGACTTCAGGGTAAGCTTGCTCAAGCGCATAGGCACTATTACCAACTTCGACAATTAATATTCCGCTTTCTGTTAGAAAATCTTTTGCCTGACGCAACAACCGCCGAGTAAGATCCAACCCATCATTACCTGAAGTTAGTCCTAGTTTCGGCTCCGACAAAAACTCTTCAGGTATCTCCGCAAAATCCTCCTGATCAACATATGGTGGATTTGAAACGATGATATCGTAACGACGCGATGGAATATTTTCGAGTAGATCTGATTGATAAAAAGCCACATTATCCTGTTGTAGTTGTTCGCGGTTAAAGTCAGCCACTTCAATACAGTCAGCAGAAATATCACCTGCATCAACAATTGCATCCGGAAAGAACTGACCGCAGGCAATCGCAATACAACCACTGCCAGTACATAAATCAAGAATACTACTAACATTTTCAGGATTCACCCATGGACGAAAATGATTTTCGATTAATTCTCCAATCGGCGAACGGGGAATTAACACTCGCTCATCAACATAATATTCACTACCACAAAAGAATGACTTATTAGTCAGGTAAGGTACTGGCGTTTTCTGATTAATTCTTTGACCGACTCTCGATATAACTAATTGTTTTTCCGTAGTAGTTAAACGAGATTGCAAAATGTTGTCAGGCGTATCCGCAGGTAACTCTAAAGTCTGTAAAGTTAATACCACAGCTTCATCCCAGGGATTATCAGTTCCATGGCCATAGAACAGCCCAGCTTGTTGAAACTGGCAATAACTCCAGCGAATAACATCTTGTATAGTAATCAACTCTATTATTGCTTCATCGACTATTTTCTGACTAAGTTTTTTTGACATAATTTTAAATCAACTTTATATTAAATTTTATTTGTTTCAACCTGATTCAATTTTTCAAGCATTCGAGTTCGAACTTCATTAACCAGTTCTTTTCTTTGATCTAGAGAATAATTTTCAGCATCAACAAATTCACACAATTCGACTTCAACTTCTTGATTTAAATATAAACTAAGATCATCCCCAGCCTGCACTTTGTGAATATTTTTAATAACAAGCGGAACAATTAGCGCGTTAGATTCTAGTGCAATATGAAAACCTCCACGCTTAAAAGTTGCTAATTTCCCGTCTTTTGAACGTGTCCCTTCAGGCGCAATCCACAGCACAATACCATTTAACATACGCTCTTTAGCATTTCTTAAATCTTTTAGCGATTGCTCACGATTGTGACGATCAATTGATATATAACCCCCACGCCTTAAACCAGCACCAAAAATTGGAATGTTAAATAATTCCTTTTTAGTTAGCATTCTCAAACTGGTTCTTAGTGCAGCCGCACTAACCGGGATATCATACAAACTACTATGGTTGCACATAACGATAATGGGCCGACCTAAATCATTAGGCATTCTGTCCAACCCGACAACCTTGACTTTAACACCCACCAGGTTAAGTAACCTGTCAGCCCAATCGAACATTATATTGTCGACAAAATCTCTAAAACTCTTAATAAAAAAAGAACCAATAATGATTTTTAAACAACTGAATATTGTATAAATACCAGTCATTAATGCGATCCAGAAAAATCTTAACTTGTTCGCCTTTTTAACACTCATAAATCAACCTTAAATATTACAACTATTTTCATATTTAGTGTGTTAACGCTTTAAATAACCTTTGCTCAGGTTAAATCAATTTTACCGTCCTTTGTTAATAATTGAACTGAGCAGAAGATTGCAAAATTTAGTTCATCCTAACTTACCGGTTTTATATCCAATACATTCAGTCAGTATCTGCAAAAATTCATACCAGACTAGCTTACACAATAATCCAGATATCGTTAGAAATACCTGTTTCACTTCACCGGATATAACTAACGGAGTATTATCATTGCTAGCGACTCCCGGCGGAGCCATTGCGCTCAGAGCAAAAACAAAACCAGAATACCTTTGCTAGCAATCTGCAAAATAGATATCTACCACTTTCGGGGTCTGACCGGCATCAAAACTCAATTTAACAACTTGAGCCGTTTCAAACCCAAAAATATCACAACCAGGTGATATATATTGACTGAGCCGGGCAACAATCGGCATATGGCTTACGATAAGCAGATTTTGCCAGCTACTAGCAATAAGGTAGTCACCAAGGAGTTTATGATCAGCAGAATGGATCAATAACTCCTCCGTATCAAATGGCTTTTTCAAAGCTAATTCATTATGGACTACTTCAGCCGTTTCCTGAGTACGTCGAAACGGACTAACAAGCATGTGATCTGGCTGCACCGAATCGCATGCAAGTTGTTTTGCCACAGACAACGTTTGTTTTTTGCCAAATTGAGAAAGTGCCCTGTTGAAATCAGTGTCAAAGTCACTTTCTGCAAGTCCATGTCGCATAATCCATAATGTGGATAACATGATATTCTCCTTAAGCCTTAAGACTCTCCGCAAAAGTCTTAACCTGTGCTAACTTTTCTTCGCTAAGACGTGGCCCAAACTGGGTAACTAATTGAGCTGATGCATAACTTGCAAGCTCGCCAGCCTTACTCAATCCTAAATCATTCGCCAGACCATGTAAAAAACTACCAGCAAACAGGTCACCTGCTCCATTAGTATCAACCGCTTCTACAGCTTGACCTGCAACTTTTATCTGCTGACCGGAATCAACAATCAGAGCACCCTCTGCACCGAGAGTGATCACCAATGTCTTTGCGATTCGGGTTAATTTATTTGCTGCATCTTCCAGGTTGTCTGTCTCAGAATAAAGCGTTGCTTCATCATAGTTACAAAACAAAATATCAACGCCTTCACCGATAATATCGTCAAGTCCCTGTCGACAAAATTTAACCATATTGGGATCAGATAGGGAAAAGGCCGTTTTAATATCGTTTTCTCGTGCAAACTGCATAGCTCTGGTTGCCGCAGAAAGTGCAACCTCAGAACTCGACAAATAACCTTCAATATAGAGATAGTGAGATTGTTTGAGTGCATTCTCATCAATTTGTTGATAATTGATATCACCGGTTATACCTAAATAAGTATTCATCGTACGGTCAGCATCATCGGTAATAAGAACCAGGCACTTACCAGTATTACCTTCAGCCAACTCTTCACTGGACAAGTTGCTATGAACGCCATGGCCAAGTAAATCCTGTTTATAAAAATGACCAGTTTCATCATTAGCCACTTTACATGAATAGAAACTCTGCGAACCCAATGATTGAGCACCAATAATTGTATTGGCAGCCGAGCCACCACAAGCTCTGGAATGATGTTTTCCATGGAATGCCCGGAATAGCTCATCCTGTCTTTGTTCTTCGATCAGTGTCATAACACCTTTCTCAATTTGCAGTTCTGACAGTTCCTCAATGCTAGTTTCAACTTCATAATCCACTAACGCATTACCTATCCCATAAACCTGATATTGCTTTGTCATTTATCTATTCCTAATCCAGTCTTATTTGCCCGATACCTGAGAAATAATGTTCTTCTCGCCTAACCTGCATAAAGTAAGGCATTTTAGCAGATTAGTATGGTAAAATTGCACCCTCTTTGTTTATTTTTGTAATTTGAATTAATGCAGGCACTATTTGTAGATAATCTGACCGTAATCGACTTCGCTTATTTTCATCCAGAGCGCGGGATTGTAGGCGAGAGCCTTATCCTGGACGTCGAGTTATTTGGCGAACTGAATGATGAAGGCATGTTATTTGATTTTTCTTTCGTCAAAAAACGGATCAAATCCTGCGTAGACAACCTGGTTGATCATAAGCTTCTTGTTGCCTCACAGCATCCTTCGGTAAAAGTAGTCAATAGCCCGAAACAACTTACCTTGGAACTAACAACATCCAATGGGGATGTTTACCAACATGTTAGTCCAAATCAGGCTGTTTATCAGTTAGACGATACTTCAGTCACTGCTGCAAGCATCAGCCATTCTATTCATGCCGAAATATCCGCTATCCTCCCCGCTAATGTCACCAAAGTTATACTTAATTTACGCCAGGAATCCATCGAAGGGAATTTTTACCACTATAGTCATGGCTTGAAAAAACATTTTGGTGATTGTCAACGTATTGCTCACGGTCATCGCTCAAAAATTGAAGTTTGGGAGAATGATCATTTATCGACCAGATGGTCATCCCATATTGCCCAACTATGGGAAGATATTTATCTGGCGACCGAAGAAGATATTCATGATTCGCTGACAATTGATGACAAAGAATACTGGGTATTTCAGTACCACGCTAATCAGGGACTTTTTCAACTAACGATACCTAAACACCGATGTTATTTAATCACGACCGATACAACAGTTGAGTTGATAGCCAGTTTCCTCGCGAATTATATTAAGCATAAGGTCCCAACTTCAGAAATCAGAGTTAAGGCATATGAAGGCGTGGATAAAGGCGCGATATCAATAGTGAGTAAATCTTAACATCCGTTGCCCGGCAGCCATAACAGGATTGATTCAAAAATGTCAGTAATCGGGAAGCGGTTAATGTAAACTGTTGCCGCTATCGTCTGGCGCGAAAAAATCGCTTTAACAGTTCAGCGCTTTCTGCTTGCTTAATTCCCTTGATAATTTCAATTTGATGGTTATGTCCGGAATGTCTGAGCAATTGATACAAACTTCCTGCAGCCCCGGTTCGAGGTTCGTTCGCAGCATATACCAGAGTACTAACCCGCGCATGAACCATAGCCATCGCGCACATAGCACAGGGTTCCAGTGTGACATACATGGTTGTATTAACCAGACGATAATTATGTAATTGCTGACCGGCCATACGCAGCGCAATAATTTCCGCGTGGGCGGAGGGATCGTGATGACTAATTGGTTGGTTATATCCACTGCCGATAAGCTGATTATCTTTTACCAGAATGGCACCAACAGGCACTTCGCCAGCTGCTTCAGCTCGCTCAGCTAAAATTAATGCCTGTTGCATCCAATAAGAATGATCTAGTTCTGTTGTCATAAATTAACAATGAAATATCTTCAGTAGAAAACATCAAAACAGGGAAATACAATTATTTATACTTCCCTGAATCATCAAGTCTAAAGATTATTCCCACTCGATAGTTGCTGGTGGCTTTGATGATATATCGTAGGTTACCCGAGAAATTCCATCAATTTCATTAATGATACGGCCAGAAACATGCTCCAGAAAATCATAAGGCAAATGCGCCCAACGGGCTGTCATAAAATCGATTGTTTCAACCGCTCTTAAAGCAACAACATAGTCGTACTTGCGTGCATCTCCCATAACACCAACTGACTTAACAGGCAGGAATACCGCAAAGGCCTGAGAAGTTTTATGATAGAGATCGTAATTATATAACTCTTCAATAAATATGTTGTCTGCCAAACGCAGCAAATCAGCATATTCTTTTTTAACTTCAGCTAAAATTCTGACTCCCAAACCAGGTCCAGGAAATGGATGGCGATATAACATGTCGTAAGGTAAACCTAGCTCAAGCCCTATTTTACGAACTTCGTCTTTAAACAGTTCACGCAATGGTTCAACCAGTTTAAGTGTCATATCTTCCGGCAAACCACCAACGTTATGGTGCGACTTGATAACGTGTGCTTTACCTGATTTAGCCCCAGCCGACTCGATAACATCAGGGTAAATTGTCCCTTGAGCTAACCACTTAGCATTACTCAACTTATCTGCTTGTTCCTGAAACACTTCAACAAATTCACGTCCAATGATCTTTCTTTTAGCTTCAGGATCTACTTCTCCTTTGAGCGCATCCAAGAAGCGAGACTCAGCATTCACTTTGATAACATTCAGTCCAAAATCGGCATGAAACATATCCATTACCTGCTGACCCTCGTTGAGGCGCAACAAGCCGTTATCAACAAAAACACAAGTTAACTGACTACCGATTGCCTGATGCAAAAGCATCGCGGTAACCGACGAGTCAACACCGCCGGAAAGCCCCAATATGACTTCATCTTCACCGACACTCTGTTTTATTTCCTGAATTGCATTTTCAATAATGCTGTCAGCAGTCCAAAGCTTTTCGCATCCACAAATATCAACAACAAACTTCTCAAGAATTCTTCCACCTTGATGAGTATGAGTAACTTCAGGGTGAAATTGAACACCGTA
The DNA here is from genome assembly GCA_965366725.1 of uncultured Kangiellaceae bacterium. Classification (GTDB taxonomy): domain Bacteria; phylum Pseudomonadota; class Gammaproteobacteria; order Enterobacterales; family Kangiellaceae; genus Aliikangiella. The sequence goes on along the minus strand of CBDUHU010000040.1, from coordinate 5,621 downwards.
AAAACGCTTTTCTTCACATGCCATAGCAGCTAAAGGTGCGTTGTCTGATTCAGCTATTGCGACAAAGTTTTGTGGTAATTCAACAACTTTATCACCATGGCTCATCCAGACATCTAAAATCCCCTTTCCGCCTTCCGAATGATCTTCTATTCCAGACAATAGGACAGACTTTGCTGCATGACGCACCTTAGCATATCCAAACTCCCGTTTATCAGAGCCGGCAACTTTTCCGCCAAGTTGATGTGCCATTGTTTGCATTCCGTAACAAATCCCTAACACGGGTACGTCCAGCTTAAATACTAAATCTGAGGCGCGGGGTGTATCACTCCCGGTCACACTTTCAGGTCCACCGGACAGGATTATTCCGTCAGGTGCAAATTCTTTGATATGTTGATCATCCAGATCAAATGGGTATAACTCACAATAAACGCCTAACTCACGTACCCTCCGGGCAATAAGCTGGGTATATTGAGAGCCAAAATCTAGGATCAGGATTTTTTGAGCATGAATATCAGTGGACATCGTTTAATTACCTTTCAATGTGCTTGGAATATTATGTATAAGTAAAAAGCCGCAAAATCAATACTTAGATTGCGGCTTACTCATATCAGGTTCAATAATGTATGTGATGATTAATAAGCTGTTTCTAACTTATTTAGAAACCTGATAGTTTGGTGCTTCCTTAGTGATTTGAACATCGTGAACATGACTTTCGCGCATTCCGGCAGCAGTCACTTTCACAAATTCAGTTTTAGTTCGATACGCCTGCATATCCTCACAACCGGTTAACCCCATCGATGAACGTAAACCACCAAGCATCTGATGTACAATTGCAGTCAAACTACCTTTATAAGGTACTCGACCTTCAATACCTTCGGGTACAAACTTGTCTGCCGCATTTGATGATTGAAAATAACGATCGCCAGAGCCATGTTTTTGTTTCATCGCGCCCAGTGAGCCCATGCCACGGTAGGATTTATAGGAACGCCCTTGAAATAGTTCAACTTCTCCAGGAGCTTCTTCAGTACCGGCTAACATAGAGCCAACCATAATTGAATAAGCGCCAGCTGCCAGGGCTTTACACATATCACCAGAATAACGAATACCACCATCTGCGATTAAAGGTACGCCAGTTCCTTCCAGAGCCTTGGCTACGTTATCAACGGCAGAAATCTGAGGAACGCCAACGCCGGTAACAATACGAGTAGTACAAATAGAACCAGGTCCAATTCCTACTTTTACTCCGTCAGCACCAGCTGCGACAAGATCTTTAGCGCCTTGCGCGGTCGCAATGTTTCCGCCAATAACCTGAATTTCAGGATAATTCTCTTTAACCCACTTAACTTTATCAAGCACACCCTGAGAGTGACCATGGGAAGTATCAACCAAAATAATATCAACACCGGCTTTCACCAATGCGCTAACTCGTTCATTTGTCTCTGGACCAGTCCCAACAGCAGCACCAACCCGCAAATGACCAAGAGAGTCTTTGCACGCATTAGGCTTATCTTCTGCTTTTTGAATATCTTTCACCGTATATAGACCAGTTAAATGGAAGTCATCGTCAACCATTAGCACTTTTTCTATACGATGTTCATGCATTAGCATTAAGACATCTTCTTTTGAGGCTGATTCAGTAACGGTAACCAGGTTTTCTTTTGTCGTCATTACTTTAGACACAGGTTGTTCGAGGTGTGTCTCAAAACGAATATCCCGACTTGTTACAATACCAACCAGTTCACCGTTTTCAACAACCGGTAATCCAGAGATACCGTGGCGAGAAGTAATTGCTCTTAACTCTTCAATACTGGTTGATGGTGGTACAATGATCGGATCTGTCACCACACCACTTTCAAATTTCTTTACCTTTAAAACTTCAGCTGCCTGGCTTTTGATATCCATGTTTTTATGGATAAATCCAATTCCGCCTTCTTGCGCTAATGCAATAGCCAGATTCGCTTCAGTAACAGTATCCATTGCAGCGGATACTAAAGGAATGTTTAGCTCGATATCACGAGTAATTCTAGTTTTTAACTTCACTTGATTAGGAAGAACCTGGGAGTGAGCAGGGATAAGCAGAACGTCATCAAACGTCAGGGCTTCTTGAGTGATTCGCATGTCAAAATTCACCATTGGTAGAAGGGCTATGCAGCCAAAGCGGGATTATACAGATAAATGGTGCAGAGTAACAATTGTTTCAAGTATTTTTTTTAATCCAATAGGCTGTTTTTAAACAATTTATTGGTAAAGTCTATTACACAGCTGTGGTTCAGCCTGTTATTCGGTTAAAATTCAACTCAACCAGGCCTTTATATAATGACTATCCATAAACTATGATCCAACCAGTTCTCCAACCCCAACAGCCGCCAAAAAGAACAATATTGACGGTTAGTCAGCTAAATCAGCAAAGTAAATCGATATTAGAATCAGAGTTAGGAGCTATTTGGCTAACCGGAGAAATATCCAACCTGACCAGAGCCAGTTCCGGCCATTGGTATTTTTCATTGAAAGATAATCGCGCCCAAATCCGCTGTGCGATGTTCAAGTTTAAAGCACAGTCAATCCGCTTTACCCCTGAAGAAGGCGATAAAGTTATTGTCAAAGGAAAAGTCAGCCTTTACGAAGCCCGTGGCGACTACCAATTAATTACTGACTTTATGGAACCAGCAGGTTTAGGTAATCTGCAACAGCAGCTCAACGAATTAATTCAAAAACTGCAAGCAAGTGGCTTATTTTCAAGCGAAACTAAAAAACAGTTGCCGCGACTTCCCCAATCAATCGGGATCATCACTTCACCCACAGGTGCTGCAATCCATGATGTTCTCAATGTCTTAAAGCGTCGTTGTCCGATGGTTCCAGTAATTTTATACCCAACTCAGGTTCAAGGAAGTCAGGCAGTTAACGATATACTCAATGCAATTGATATTGCAGAGTCTCGCAACGAATGTGATGTATTGTTAATCACCAGAGGTGGTGGTTCGTTAGAAGATCTCTGGTGTTTTAACAACGAACTACTGGCCAGAAGAATTGGAAACATGAAGATCCCAGTAATTGCTGCGATTGGTCACGAAGTCGATGTGACAATTACTGAGCTGGTTGCCGACATCAGAGCACCTACTCCGTCTGCCGCTGCTGAGTTATTGGTGCCAGAGAAAGAAGCTCTACAACAAAAGCTGGACTTAATCAGTTTATCCTTAAGTCGCCTGCAATCAAATAAAATAGAGCGACTACAAGCTGTGTTAAATCAGGCCAGCTTAAAACTAACCGATCCTGCTAACACGATTGAAGGCTATCGGCATATCCTGGAAAAAATAATCCAGAAAATCAATTTTCTAACCACCCAACGAAACTTTAAACTGCAAAATAAACTGACTACTTGCGTCAATCAATTAAATAGATTGAACCCTGAAGTACGTTTAAACAACCTCCAACAAAAACTTGCCAGTCTAAAAATGCGTTTGGAAAATAGTTGTCAGAAAATACTCTCTGTTAAGCAACATCAACTCCAAATAAACGCATCGGCACTCGATAGTTTAAGCCCTCTATCGACATTAGCCCGAGGATACTCAATCGTTAAAGATAAAAAAACCAACCAGGCAATGACTCACCTGGATAATTTGAGCAATGAACAACAGATCAAAATACTAATGAATGGCGGTGAAGCTGATGCGAGGATTACATCTATCAATAAGGATTAGTCCACTCTTCCATTCAACAAGACTATTTCAATCAGTGAGGTTAAAGTAAAACCTGCCAAATCGTCACCCGTTGAAGTTCTCTGTAATCCTTACTCAGGTTGCGGTGTTCAACGGAATATGAGTTTATGCAACTCCGATTCCATAAGCCTTTTTTTTCATTGTTTTTGCAATCGCTCGATAAACACTAACCCAGGCATCACGCACTTCATTATTAAAGTCGTCACCTAACCCTTGTTTTAGAGCATATAATAACGCATTGCCAACAGGGGTGTAGTCTTCAGCACGAACGCCGTAATTAATATGACGTAGGGCAAGTTTGTGTAACACTGGCACTAACTTATCAAGGTCATTCAACCCATTTACAGCCAGTTTCAAGGTAGCCATCAACATTTTACCTTGCGCTTGCATATCGCCACGAAACAGCTTTTTCACTTCTGGTGAGTATTCAAATAATCGTTGATAAAAGATATCTGATGCTTTTTCTGAAAGGGGAAGTACCTTGTCAAAGCTTTGTTGGACTAATTGTTTCTGACGTGCGGTAACAGGCATTGTTTGCTCTACTCCAGTTAACTGAATTAATTGACACAGGGCTTAAATTAACTATAGAACAAGTTTCGAGAATGACAATCAATCTCATATAACCAATAGATGTAAAAAAAGGAAGCCGAAGCTTCCTTTTTAACAAACCAGCTAATAAGCAGTCTGGTTATTTAGCGAATTCTGCGAATTCCAAATGCAGAAATCAATAACATTAACAACCATGCCATAGAACCTGAACCACTTGAAAGGTCTGGTTTCTCTGGAACATCAATTGTCACGCTACTGGTTGCACTCAGATCACCATCACTAATCGTCACTTCAAAGCCTAAAGTACCAGCTTCTTCATTTGCATTGGCAACAGTTGCCACTGCCGATGAAGCATTACTGATAGTAACGCCAGGCCCACTAGTCTGAACCCATGAATAAGTTAAGTCATCACCATCAACATCAGCACCAGTAGCGGTTAAAGTCACCGTACTCACTCCGTTGCTAAAGCTCTGACGAGCAGAACTTGTTGCTGTTGGTGCATCATTAACAGGTGTTACTGTTACCGCAAAAGTAGTGCTGACACTATCAGCCGCTTTTTCGTTATCAGTTACAGTGACTGTCACTAACATTTCGCCATTGAAGTTTTCATTGGCAGTAATATCAAAAGTTGAACCAGAAGTATGGCCAGAAATATTAGATGCAACCCCATTTTCTGAAGTAACAGTTATTGTATTATCAACGCTATCTCTATCAGTAAACTCTACAACAACTCCGCTAAGTGTTCCTTCTTCAGCAATGGTTGCGCCATCTATTTGAGAAACATTCAAATTACTCTGAACCTGAGTAACCAGCTGTGAAGTTTCTTCTTGAGCACCAATATTAGTTGAATCACTAGTCAAGGTCGCAACAAGTCCCGCACCAGCCGAAGCATCAGTGATAGTCCCGGAGAAAGTAATTGTCACAGGGCTAGAGTCTACGTCCTGAAGACGATGACAGATAGTCATGCCAGAGCGGATCTCATTCACAGAGCTAATTGGATCGCCACCTGGACCTGCTCCCCAAACGTCAGCAGAGAAAATATAGTTTGCTCCAGAAGTTCCTGTTGGATTTTCCCAACCAACTGTCTGACCGAGGAAGTCACCAGCATTATGAGCAACATTATCATAGGCATACCAGATTTCTCCAGTGTCTCTATTCATCACTACTTCAAAATCAACCACATCGTCAAAACCTGGATCAATATTGTAGAAAGCATAGTGACGCATATCATCCCACTCCACGACTAACCATGGACCGCCAGCAAATAGAGAAATACCTGAGCCAGATGCGTTATCAAACTGCATATCACGCCAGAAAGGAGCAACCAATCCGTTTGGTGCGTCAGCTGAAGGTAAT
>CBDUHU010000039.1:0-13121 GCA_965366725.1 uncultured Kangiellaceae bacterium | reverse complement strand
AATTGCCGACTGCTCGCCATATCCGGCTTCTACATGGCAGTCTAGCGCGTTGTAGCAGCTATTCAGTTCACCATCTGCAAACCACTGAGCCGTGTTATTGGATAACTCTTCTGTCTTACAGGCAAATGAGGGCTGCTTAAACCAGCTAATCTGTTTTGCTGCGCTAAGCCAGAACTCATCTGGATTAAGTTTGGCCTTCTCACTTTGTTGTAAAATACCCATGATCCTCACACCTTACTCTATTAATCACATTGCTAAACTTAATGCACTAGCTCCAAGTTACCGAAATTAGTAGCTGATTACCTTCCTACTTTAGTCTATACGCGTGCCTATCTAGTTTGACTACTACCTTAATAACCAATATCTTTGAATAAAACAACTATTTATCTTTCTTTGAGAAAAGGTATTCGATGATTTCAACTTTGCAAATTATAGTAATCGCAATTGCCTATGTATGCCTGCTGTTTTTGATTGCCTATACCAGCGACAAAAATAAACCTCGCATAATTTCGCCTCGGCGCAAAGCTCTGGTCTATAGCTTTTCGCTTGCTATTTATTGCACTTCATGGACTTTTTATGGGGCCGTAGGTAGCGCAGCAAAAACAGGATGGGGTTACCTGCCTATTTATCTTGGTCCGATATTGATATACACAATAGGTTGGCCACTATTTAAACGCTTTGTGCGAATTGGTCATGAGCAGAATACAACATCAATTTCTGATTTTATCGCCTCAAGATTTGGTAAGTCACAAAGCATTGCAGGTATTGTCACAATCATTGCGGTCGTCGCTATTATTCCCTACATATCACTCCAATTAAAAGCGATTACGATGAGTATTGAAGTGTTTGATGCGCAACAAAACCTGTTTAACGATCATCATTTCAATGCTCTATTTATCACTTTTTTATTGATTATTTTTTCAATTTTATTTGGTACTCGAAACCTGGATGTAACAGAGCATCAATATGGAATGATGAATGCTATAGCTTTTGAGTCACTAGTAAAGTTAGTTGCATTTTGCGCCATTGGAGGCTTCACCCTGTTTTCAATTTATGATGGCCCAAATGATTTGCACAGACAGATTATCAATGATCCCGGGTTAAACAATCTCTGGTTTGAAAAAATTAATATAGAAAATTTTATCACTCAAACACTATTAGCCGCAGCAGCTATATTTTGTTTGCCCCGACAATTTCATGTCTCAGTGGTGGAGTATCATCAAAGCAAAGATCTTAGATTTTCCCGTTGGATCTTCCCAACTTATCTTACTCTTATTTCATTATTTGTTATTCCAATTGCTGTCGCTGGAAGTCAATATTTTTCTGGCCAGACAGTTAATGCAGATACCTATATTCTCGCTTTACCACTTGCGGAAAAACAGGGGTTGTTAAGCGCAATGGTGTTTATTGGCGGATTATCGGCAGCTACCGGAATGGTAATCGTAGCAACTGTTGCATTAAGTACAATGATCAGTAACGACCTGATTCTTCCTGTCATATTACATAATGCAACATCTCATCGCTTTAAAGATAAACAGTTCAATCGAAAAATGATACTTACCAGGCGCGCAGCAATTACTTCCTGCTTATTATTGTCTTATGTCTTTTACCGGTTATTTGACAAAAGCCAGTCACTCGCTTCAATTGGTTACTTATCATTTACTGCAGTACTACAATTTATGCCAGCACTAATGCTAGGCTTATTCTGGAATAAAGCAACTAAGGTGGGCGCTATTGCCGGTCTGTTAAGCGGTATTGCCTGTTGGTTTGTTCTAACCTGGATACCAAGCATTAACGGAGAGAATTTACTATCAGCCCCCGGAAGCTTATCAGATTACTCGACGCTAACTGAATCTTTATTTATATCTTTGCTGGTTAACACATCTTCAATATTATTGTTCTCAAAAATATCAAAGCAATCTCTCACCGAAAAAATTCAGGCCTATGCCTACACCAGAGAACGCCCGACTGAAATTGAGTCAGCTAAATCACCGACAACAAACCCGCAAATATTAGTTAAGGATCTTAAATCTCTTACAACAGTGATCGTCGGTACCGAAAGAATGGTGGCTTCATTTGAGAGCTTTTCTTCCGGTTATCACGACAATGATATCGCCGATGATGAATTATTAAGACATACGGAAAATATATGATCAGCATCAATTGGAGCACCATCCGCTAGAGTCGTTCTTCTGTCAGCATTTAAGGAAAAGGGAATTAACGTTGATGATGTTATTAACTTGCTTAGTTCAACCTCAAAGGCGCTTAAATTTAATCGACGACTGCTAGAAGTGACAATGGACAATATCACCCAGGGGATCAGTGTTAGTGATATTGATAAAAATATTGTTGCCTGGAATTATAGTTATGAAAAGTTAATGAATTATCCCAAACATTTTTTACAGATAGGAATGCCTATTGCTGATCTGATTAAGTTTAATGCAGAAAGAGGTTTTTGTGGTGAAGGAGAAATTCAGTCTCATATTGACAAGCGACTAGCTCACTTAAACACAGGACTGAGTTATCGGTTTGAAAGAATCAGAAATGATGGAATAGTTCTTGAAATAGTTGGTAATCCGCTTCCGCAAGGCGGTTATGTAACAACCTACACGGATATATCTGAATACAAAAAAATTGAGGCTGCACTTAAAGAAAATGAACGTCAGATTGCACTATATACTGATAACTCTCCCGCGGCTCTGGCTTACCTTGATACTTCACTAATATTTCGTTTTGTCAATAAAACACTAGCTGATAGCTTAAAAATAGAGAAAGAAAAAATCATTGGCCAACCAATTACTGATGTATTATCCAATAAAGAGTTTGAATTTAAGCAAAAGTATATACACCTTGCTCTTAAAAATAATAAACAGCAGTTTGAATATGCAAGTCAGGAAAGTGATTCTCATTATTATCTGGTCACTTACATTCCAAACCTGGACGCAAATGGAAATGTTATCGGAATCTATACAATTTCTCAGGATATCTCCAATCGACGTAAAGCGGAACTCGCACTAAAAGAAATTAATATCACCTTAGAACAAAGAGTCGCTATGCGCACTGATGAGTTACATTCCACTGTTAAAGCATTAGAGTTAGCAAAAGCAGAAGCCGAAAAAGCCAATCAAAGTAAGTCGAAATTTCTTGCTGCGGCAAGCCATGATTTATTGCAACCTTTCAATGCAGCAAGACTTTATAGCGAAATGCTTAAATCCGAGTCTGACAGTATGTCCAAAAGTCAGGCCGAATTAGTTGAAAAAGCCGATCAGAGTCTCGGAGTTGCAGAAAATATTATTCGCTCTCTGGTAGATATATCTAAACTTGATAGTGGTACGATTCACCCTTCAAGAAGGTGCTTCAATATTGGTCAACAACTTGAGTCACTAGAGCAACAGTTCTCAGGCTTAGCAGCCAAGAAAGGTCTCAGTTTTAAAGTTCTGAAAAAAGATGCGTATGTTGATAGTGATCCTGAATTACTTTATCGCGTTTTACAAAATTTTGTCAGTAATGCAATTCGATATACCCATAATGGTGGTGTACTTGTTTCTATTCAAAAACGCGGCGATCAATTGCGGCTTTCAGTATGGGATACAGGTGTAGGAATCAAGGAATCTGATCAACAAGATATCTTTAGCGAGTTTAAACAACTATCTAATCCAGATAACTCAGCTGGCGAATCGGGGCTGGGACTCGGACTTTCTATCAGTGAAAGGCTTGCAGCAATATTAAATCATCCTATTCAATTACGTTCAAACTATGGCAAAGGTTCGGTATTCCACATTTTATTGAAAAGAGCAAAAATTCCGGAAAAGCAAATACTTGCTAACCCCCTCCCCTCCACAAACCTTGACACAACGTTAACCAACATTAGCGCTCTCTGTGTTGATAATGAAATTCAAATTACTGATGCAATGGGATTATTATTGAAACGATGGGGCTGCAAAGTTAAGACAGCGCATGCAGAAAGTGAGATTGACGAATTGTTAAAAACCGGATTTATACCGGAAATACTTATTGTAGATTATCAACTTGATGCTGGTAAAACTGGGATAGAATTTATTCAGGCTGTACGAACCAAAACAGGCGTCGAAATTCCAGCAATTATTGTAACCGCAGATCATTCCCAAAAAGTAGAAAAAGAAATAAAGTCATACGGATTAAAATTATTACACAAACCAGTTAAACCAGCGGTTTTGCGAGCAACAATGAACAACGAACTAAGTTAGCTTACGCCAACCTAGTTGAGTGCACCTATGATGGCAAAATTTGCAGTTTTTGACGAAGCTGTATGTGTTAATGTGCAGGTTACTGTCGCTTTGTCAGCGACTGCAAAAGCAGCAACAGTGTAACCAGCAGGTAACCCTGTAGATAATAGAGTTCCAGAATCGTCACAGTTATCAACGTCTACAAATGAATCTGAAGATAGACCAGCTTCATTTGTCACATCAACAGCGTGATTCAAGGTACTTGCACTTGCAATACTACCAGCAATATTATTGACTGTTGCTGTTTGTGCTTCGTCGGTTAAATCAATAAACCTGGGTATTGCGATAGCAGCGATAATTCCCAAAATAACAACAACAACGATCAACTCAATTAAAGTAAAACCAGAATTTTGTTTCATCATAAAAAGCTCCAAAATCAAAAGTAATTTACTAACAACTTATCGACGAAATCAATCGCAAATTGCGATAACAATCTCACTGAATAAATGCTAACGATTTGTCACTGAAACACATAACAGAAGATACCTTTATGCTCTATGACATTATAAACAAAGATAAAACAAAGCCTGATAAATGTACATAGTTTGTCAATGATTTCTTGGAAAGCCTACCACAACAACAAATTATTTTGAGTAAATAATTGATTAAATTTAAAATTTTCAGCAAAAATACCGTTATTTTAGGAAAAATAAGACTATTTATTAGTAATATTCCGGGGTTAATCTATCTGCCTACTGTATGTACCAATAAGAACTTTCTCTTGCTTTTTTTTCCGTGTTTACTTTCTATCACCCTAAAATTTTATATCTCAACCAGGCAGCCCAGGGAAAATACTTGCTACAAGTGAATATTATTGTCTATGAATTAATATCTTAAGGCTGCAAAAAATCATAAGCGTCTATACGCTAAATAAATCTATAAAAACAGTCTAGATCTAATAAATTTGCTATCTGATTTACCGCTATTTTTTGGCCTTGAGGTTCAACACACAGAAGCGTAAAATTGACTTCTCAATTGGCAAAGTATTTTATCATTAAAGAAAAGTCTATTGCTCCCCTAATCAATCACAACAAGGTACACTAATGAATGATTCCCAGTATTTTTACCGAACTGCTATTTTTAGTAGTCAGGGTGGTCATATTTCGCTTTCAGATATCGACTCACCTGAACGCCAGACAACATTGGAAGGCTGGTTAGGGATAGTTGTTTCATTAGCTGACGGACAGCATAGTATTAAACAGTTGTTTACTTATATGAGTCAACAATACTCAACACCACCACACAACCTGAAAGAAACACTGGTTTCTGTGATTGAACGGCTGCAGCAAGGAAGAATAATTCAACTAAGTGAATCGCCGGTAGAACTACCTTATTATCTGGCACATCCGATTGAAGAACTTGATCTGATAAAAGCCAAAAAGTTGATAGTTGATGATGGCTACACTTGTCACGAATAGCCTGTAGAAAGTGAATTGCCTCCTTTATCTATTGTTCATTTTCTAACTTGGTAAAGTTTTCATCCACCTTTACCTGATTGGCCGCCAACACAACTTGAGTACGATTGTTAACCCCTAACTTTCGCATAATAGCAGTTACATGTGCTTTAACAGTTGCTTCAGTGACATTCTGCTCGTAAGCTATTTGTTTATTCAATAAGCCACTCGCCAGTAAGTTAAACACTTCTAACTGTTTTGGGGTTAATTCGGCAATTTTTTGAATCAAGGTAGGTAGTTCATTTTCAAGACTTTCCTGATAACTGTTCAACCCAGCCGGAAAATAAAGTTCACCCATTAATACCGATTCAATTGCATTGGAAATTTGAGGTATCGTGGCAGACTTTGAAATAAAACCCAAAGCCCCGTATTTCTTTGCATTGGCAATAACACTCATTTCTTCATTCGCAGAAATCATCACAATCGGCAATTGGGGGTAATGTTTAACCACATGAGCTAATCCCACAAACCCATTTGCCCCAGGCATATGCAGATCTAAAAGTAATAAGTCAGCATCACCCTGACTGGCAAGAATACGTTCCAGCTCAGATATGCTGGCCGCTTCACTAAAAGTAACATCCGTCATCAAAGACTTAAGTGCTTGTACCAAAGCATTGCGAAATAGCGGATGATCGTCTGCTATAATTATGTTACTTGCCGAAAACAAATTGATTATTAGCTCCTATCGATTTTTACGGTTACTAATGAGTTCTTCAACTACCGCAGGCTCAGCCAGAGTCGAAATATCCCCCAGGTTTGAATAGTCATTTTCGGCTATTTTACGCAAAATTCTACGCATAATTTTACCTGAGCGAGTTTTTGGTAATCCAGGTGAAAATTGAATAAAATCGGGCGATGCTATCGGCCCAATCTCTTTTCTCACCCATAAAACTAACTCTTTTTCGAGCGCTTCACTACCGGTGACTCCCGCATTTAAAGTCACGTAGGTATAGATCCCCTGTCCTTTTATATCATGAGGATAGCCTACAACGGCGGCTTCCGCTACATCACGATGGGCAACCAGAGCACTTTCAATTTCAGCAGTTCCCATTCGATGCCCAGAAATACTTAAAACGTCATCCACTCTTCCGGTAATCCAATAGTAATCATCTTCATCCCTGCGAGCACCATCACCAGTAAAATACAATCCCTCAAAAGTACTAAAATAAGTGTCAATAAAACGCTGATGATCGCCATATACAGTGCGCATTTGACCCGGCCAACTATCTTTAATAACCAGATTGCCATCCACCGCGCCGCTCAACTCTTTTCCATCACCATCCACCAACGCAGGTTGAATACCAAAAAATGGACGAGTGGCAGAACCGGGCTTTAGTGGCGTAGCACCTGGTATTGGTGTGATCAGTATCCCACCGGTTTCAGTTTGCCACCAGGTATCAACGATCGGACAGTTTTGTTCTCCGACTACATCATAATACCATTGCCATGCCTCCGGGTTAATTGGTTCGCCCACACTTCCTAATAAACTGAGTGATTTCCGTGAACTAGACTTGACCAATTCTTCTCCTTCGCGCATTAACGCCCTGATTGCAGTTGGCGCTGTGTAGCAAGTGTTTACCTGATGCTTATCGCAAATCTGCCAGAAACGTCCACTATCCGGATAATTGGGAACCCCTTCAAACATAAGGGTTGTCGCTCCATTCGCCAGCGGCCCATAAACAATATAACTATGTCCGGTTATCCAGCCGACATCAGCTGTACACCAATAGATGTCTCCCGGATGGTAGTCAAACACATATTGGTGTGTCATCGAAGCATACACCAGATAGCCACCGCAAGTATGCAATACGCCTTTTGGCTGACCAGTAGAACCGGAAGTGTATAAAATAAATAAAGGATCGTCAGCATTCATCTCTTCCGCAGGACAGTCCTCAGAAACCTCAGCAGCCAGCTTGTGATACCAGTGATCGGTACTTTCATTCCAGTCAACTTCACAATCTGAATTGTCGATTACCAATACAGATTCAAGATAATCCTTAACTCCTGCCTTATCTACAGCTGCATCAACATTGCTTTTTAATGGGATTTTTTTGCCACCACGATTACTAAAATCTGCGGTAACTACTAATTTACTTTGACAGTCTATAATTCGGCCAGCTAGCGCATCGGCACTGAATCCGCCAAAAACAACGGAATGAACCGCACCAATTCTGGCGCAGGCTAGCATTGCATAAGTAGCTTCCGGAATCATCGGCATATAGAGAGTTACTCTGTCTCCCTTCACCACCCCAAGCTTTTTAAGAACATTGGCAAAACGACATACTTGTTTATGAAGCTCCCGATAACTGATATTCATCGATTCATCCGGGTTGTCGCCCTCCCAGATAATTGCGGTTTTCTCGGCATTCTCAGCTAAATGTCGGTCAACGCAATTGGCGCAGACATTTAGCGTTCCATCTTCATACCAACGAATATGGAGGTTATCCTTTGCATAGGAAACGTTTTTAATAACACTATATGGCTTTATCCAGTCAATTCGTTTGCCATGTTCAGCCCAGAATGATTCATTATCATCTAGCGACTGCCGATACATATCAAAATATTGGGACTCATCTAAATAAGCTTTTTTGGCGAATTCATCATTGACGGGATAGATAGATGACATGTTCGAAACCTGCTAATTAATTGACTGACAATTCAACTAATTCTAAATAATCACTAACAGATTGACTATCCTGTTTTACTTAGACTTTAGTCTAAGCAGCCATGATAACCCACATTGGTGAGTCATTTTTCCGCACAAAACAGCTCCCTGAAACTACCAGACTTCATTATTAGACTAATTGCTAATAGTCATAAAAGTGCGCATAGGTGCAAACTACCAAACTCATCAAATCACATAGGCTAGTGAGGGACAATGAATAACTCAATAATAAAACTAACCAAGAATATCGCATTACCGCTATTAGCTTTACCGCTAATAATGGTACCAGGCTCGGCGATTGCAACAGAGTCAATTGACCAGAGAATAAAAAAACTTGAACAATTAGTGAAAGAGCTAAAACAACAAGTCAAGAATGAAAATGTCAAAAAAACCGAGAATGTAAAAACCAAAAAGAAAAGTGCAAAATCAAAAAATAATTATCAGTTTGGTGGATTTATAAAAGCAACAGCTTCTTATAGTGACTACGGAGATGGAGATTTAGCATCAGGAAGTGCCGGGCGTGACTTTTATATTCCAGGAACAATTCCCGTAGGCGGTCTTGATGAAAGTCAGGATTTTGATTTCTCAGCAAAAGAAACCAGGCTCAACTTCAAATCATCACATAACCTTGATAACGGAGAAGTTCTAAAAACTTATCTTGAAATGGATTTTTTATTATCTCCAGGAGGAAATGAAAGAGTTAGTAATTCATATAACCCACGATTACGACATGCTTTTTTTACCTATGGAAAATGGCTGTTTGGTCAAACCTGGTCAACATTTCAAGATGTAGGCGCCTTGCCTGAGTCGGTTGACTTTCTCGCTGCATCCGATGGGATTGTTTTTGAACGCCAACCTATGGTTCGCTATACCAATGGTCCATGGCAATTTGCCCTGGAAAATCCTGAATCTACAATCACTCCTTTTGGTGGTGGAGCAAGAATCATTGCTGATGATAACGCAACACCAGACATGGTATTGCGTTACAACCACAAAGCAAACTGGGGACATGTTTCAGTTGCAGCACTGATTAGACAACTTTCCTACGACACAACCACTAGCGACCAGTCTACTTCAGCCACAGGTGTTAGCGTTACTGGCAAGTTTAAAGTTGGTAGCAAGAATGACATCAAGTTTAACTTTGCCACTGGTTCCGGGATGGGACGTTATGTCGGATTAAATACTGCCAATGGTGGCGTATTAGATGCTTCAGGTGATCTCGAATCTATCGATTCTACTTTAGGTGCTGTTTCCTATCGACATCACTGGAATAATCAATGGCGTTCAAACTTCATCTACTCAGCAATGGAAGTGGATAATGATGTAGCACTAACAGGAGCAAATGTGACCGAATCAGTCAATAGCTATCAAATTAACCTACTTTATAGCCCGGCTCCAAAGCTTACCTTAGGCCTTGGACTACTCAATGCTTCACGAGATTTGGAAAGCGGTATAGATGGTGATATGCAGAGGCTTATATTTAGCGCTAAATATGGTTTCTAATAGCAATTGCTGATAATGGCTGGAATAGTTTTATATTCCAGCCATTTCTAGTTAATTTCATTCCACTTTTCGTCTATATTATTATTCACTTTACTTTCAACCGGTTGATTCGGATCAGAGTTAAAATTAACACTTAGGTCATTATTAATCACCACTCACTTATACAAATTGGATAGTACTAATGGAAATTGAATCTCTTGAAATTTTTCAGTACTTAACGAGTTGTGAACCAATTGCAAACCTCGATAAAGATGTTCAAAAACGCATTGCGCTCAGTATTGAAATAAGCTATGCAAAACGTAATACTATAATCCTCCACCCAGGGGAACAAAATGAATGGCTTTATATCATCAGAAGTGGTGCAGTTGAAAGAACAGAAAGTGATGGTAGTATTGCCGCGCAGTTTGCTGAGAAAGACTTTTTTGGCCAGGCATCATTAAAACGCGGAGGCACAATCGAGCGAAAAGTTCAGGCAATTGAAGACACACTACTCTATCAATTACCTAAATCATTATTTCTTGAGTTAATTGAATCAAGTCCATATTTTCAATTTTATTTTAAAAGAAATAAAAACGATTCAGCAACTATAAATAGTTATCCAAAAAATAATATTCAACAGAGAGAACACTCCAGTTTGAATATTACCCAGGTTGAAACTTTGCTTCATGACAGCCCACAAATGGTTGATCATAAACTCAGCATTGCAGAATGCGCAAAGTTGATGCAAAAATCCAATTCAACCTCTTTGCTAATCACTCAAAACCAACAGGTAAAAGGTATTGTCACGGATCGGGCTTTCTGTACTAAGGTAATTGCTGACAGGTTGTCTCCTGAAAGTCCTGTCGGTCTTATTATGAGCGATAAACTTGTTACCATTGACGCACAGACAACAGCATCTGAAGCGCTGTTAATCATGGCTCGAAATAATATCAGACACCTTCCGGTCACTTCAAAAGGATTAGTTACAGGGGTGTTAACAGCAACAGATTTAATTCACCGGCAGAGTAATAACCCAATCTATATGATCAACCAGATTTACAAAGCCTGTTCAATTGAAAAACTGGTCAATCACGCCAGTCAGCTCCCTCAGACACTCTGTCAGATGGTAGAAAATGGTTACAATGCAAAGGACATTGGATATTCGATCAGCTCAATTGGTAGAGCTATTAATCAGCAGTTAATCAACCTTGCTGAAAAGAAGTATGGGCCCCCACCACTTAAATATCCCTGGATAATAGCAGGCTCACTGGCACGAAACGATCAGACCGGCCGCTCAGATCAAGATAATGCAATCATTGTGTCTGATCAATACGACCCGATAAAGCACGATGAATACTTTATTCAATTAGCCAGATTTGTCTGTGATGGATTGAATCAATGTGGATATGTTTATTGTCCCGGCGATGTTATGGCAACCAATCAAAAGTGGCGGCAACCACTCAGCAACTGGAAAAAATATTTCCATCAATGGATTATCACACCTGAACCTAAAGCATTAATGTACGCGAGTATTTTTTTTGATTTGAGGTGTATTCATGGGGATGAAAATCTACTATTAGAACTCAATACTTATGTCACAGAATTGGTTGAAAAAAATAGAATATTCCTCAACTATATGTCATCAAACGCACTGCACCATACGCCTCCACTTGGATTATTCCGAAGCTTCGTATTAGAAAAACATGGTTCTGAAGAAAAAGCGTTAGATATGAAAAAACGTGGCGTTGTTCCAATAACTGATTTGGCTAGAGTCTATGCACTAGCATCAGGTGCACGACCGATAAATACTCATCAAAGATTACAATCAGCCTATGAAAAGGGTGCTTTGAGTAAACCCGGACTTATGGATTTATCTGATGCATTTGAGTTTCTTAGTTTAATCAGGTTAAATCATCAGGCACGACAAATAAATCAGGGAATTCAGGCTGATAACTATTTACCACCAGAAGAACTTTCATCACTAGAACGACGGCACCTTAAAGATACATTTGACATAATCAGAACTTACCAAAAAGCCATGGAAAGCCACTATCAAAGCGGACTAATGGGTTAATTAATGTACTCAATTTTTAACTACCTGCGTAAAAATAAAGTCGACTTTGATGGGCTACCCCAGCCGTTAAAAAATAATTATTTCGACTATTTAAGATATAAACCGCCAGGCAAAAAAACTCGACTGGTCGATATCAATCTGGTCGCCGTAGACTTTGAAACAACCGGTCTGGATTCTAACCATGATCAGATAATCAGTATGGGGTTCTGCCCGATAAAAAATAAGTCTATACGATTAGCTGACTGCCTTCATATCATCATTAACCCGCAACAGGATTTATCAAACGAAAATGTGACCATTCATCGACTAACTGATGATCAGGTCAATAAGGGAATTTCGCAACAACAAGGGCTATCAAAGTTTCTTGAAATGACTCAAAATACTGTTCTGGTAGCTCATTATCACCAGATAGAAAGAAAATTTATTCAATCACTCGCCAGTAAAATTCTGGGCAAAACTATCGGGTTGACCTTTGTTGATACTTTCTGGATAGCTAAGCGCAAAAAGATGAGGGCATCACTCCCCATTAAACCCGACTCCCTGAGGCTATTCAACTTACGCAAACAATATGGATTGCCCAATTACAACGCCCATAACGCATTAGAAGATGCAATTTCAACTGCCGAGTTATTTCTTGCTCAATCAAACGAAATTGGTAAAAAACATGGGGATATTATGCTCAAAGATCTTGGTGCATTTCAGTTTCACAATTAAAAAACTTCATATTTAACCTGAACACTGGACAAGAAGAGCCGGTTTTACCTAGCTATATAAAAATTGATTGAGATAACAGAAGCTCAAATAAACAACTAACCGTTAAAAACTACCCAGCGCAGCTATTTTTGTAGCTGTCACGGCCAGTTTAAGAAGAAATAGCTGTGCTGGATGATTATTCTTATCCAGAATTCAGGTTATTTAATCCCCCCATAATAACCGGGCTACTTAATATTCGCTTCAATCAACTCCAAACAGCTTAAATACAGAAGTATTTACCATAACATTGATCTAAATCATAATTAATCGCATTACTAAACGATAATCATTTGCATTTAGATATAAATATTTGTATAGTGCACGAATCTTAACCAGACTCTAAAATATCAATAAGGTAAAAGCATGAAACTTAAACTTTCAGCCATTTTCACGGCACTTATCGCGTCAGGCTCATTGGCTGCCGCTGA